>CAMWYL010000254.1 GCA_947178465.1 uncultured Lachnospiraceae bacterium
TCCATTATTCAAGAACCATTTATATAGCAGATGTTATTATCTGTGCAAAGCACAGAGGGCGGGGATATGGAACGGAAGGACTGAAGCTCTTATGCACGGCGGCAAAGGAAAATGGTTTGACCATACTTTATGATGATATTGCCGCTGACAATCCGTCAGTCCGGATGTTTTTGAATAATGGCTTTACAATTGATTATCAGACAGACGATATCATTATGGTGAAGCGGGTACTATAATTCAAATATTCAATATGAACCTGTTTTGCGGTAGGAGATAAATGATGTTGAAAAGAAGAATATGCAAAATCTTAAAGTGCATCGGTTTAGGCATGATTGCTTTGCTAATACTGTTTTTTATTGTAAGGGCAATTGGGGTAAGCATTAACAGAAGAACGCCCAAAGGTGGTATAAATGAGTCTATGTATGTAGATATAAATGGGACAAAGCAATGGATCAATATATATGGTGAAGATATTAACAATCCGGTTTTGCTGTATTTGCATGGCGGACCGGGCTCTTCAACAAGCACCATTGATTATGTGATTACAAGGAAATGGGCTGATGTCTATACAGTGGTAACATGGGACCAGAGAAATTGTGGAAAGAGCTATGATTCCGGACAGAACGGGATTGAATTAACGCGGGATATGTTTCTGGAAGACGGAAAGGAGCTGACGGAGTTTATACGTGATTATTTATCTGTAGATAAGATAATCATACTTGGTCATTCATGGGGATCGATTTATGGAGCCAATCTTGTATTGGAATATCCGGAATACTATGAATATTTTATAGGTACAGGGCAGCTTGTTGATTCAAGTGATAACGAGAAGGCATTTAAGGAAGAGGCGCTGTCCTGGGCGGAGAGTGACGAGGAAGCTTTGGGACTTGTTGCGCAATTAACGCCGGAGAATATAACGATGAATCATATTTTGGCAAGAAACGCTCTGATGGAAAAATACGGTTACAGTATGATGAAGGATGGTTCTGATTATAATCTCATAACAACGGTTATTTTCAATCCAAACTATTCCATTATTGATTGGGTAAAATATTTTTCGATAGATATGAGTGTATATTTGACGTTTTTCCAATCGGAAGAATTTGAAGCATTTTCATTAAAAGGAAGATTAGATTATCAGGTCCCTTATTACAACATTAACGGAAATATGGACTATCAGACCAACTATAAATTGGCAGGTGAGTATTTTGAAAGTGTAGATGCACCTTACAAGGAACTGTTTATAATGGAAAATACCACGCATGGTTTGCTGGAATCGAAATCGGAAGAATTTTCAAAGATCGTACATAAAATTGCAAATGGAAGTTATGTTGGTGCTTATGAGTGATGGAGGCGGCAATGAAGAGATTATTGGTTACGGGGGCATCGGGTTTTGTGGGCGGCAGAGCTGCGGAATTTTATCAAGGGAAGTATGAGATTTGTGCGCCGTCCCACAGAGAGATGGATATTACGGATGAAGGAAGTGTGTATGCCGTTTTTGAGCGCTTTCGACCTGATTATGTGATACATTGTGCCGCAATTTCTGATATAGGGAGCTGTGACAGGGAGCCGGAACAGTCATGGAGGATTAACGTGGACGGCAGTAGGAATATGGCAAAGGCTTCAAAGCGGTACGGTGCAAAGTGTCTGGTGTGCAGCTCGGATCAGGTGTATCAGGGGAGCGGTGGGAAAGGTCCCCACAGAGAGGAAGAGTGCATAGAACCGCGCACCCTGTACGGTAAGGAGAAAAAGAAGGCGGAGGAGGAATGTCTGAGGGAAAATCCGGAATGCGTCATGTTGAGGCTGTCATGGATGTATGATGTGGACAGAGAGAACAGGAAGGGGCATGGGGATTTCTTTACAGGACTGCTGTCAGGTCTGAAAGATATGGGAACCGTGCGGTATCCCGTATACGATGTCCGAGGGATCACGGATGTGAACGAAGTGGTGGAGAATTTGGAGAAGGCGTTTGAATTGAGAGGCGGGATTTATAATTTTGGTTCGCCAAATGACAGGAATACTTATGAAACCGTGTTGGCAATGTTTGAAGGGCTTGGGTGGGATACAGGTCGTATTGAAAGGAATGAGGAGGCCTTTGCGGAGCAGCCAAGGGACCTTAGCATGGCTCAGGAAAAGCTGAATGCCTGTGGGATTGTGTTTACCTCTACGGTGGAGGCGCTGATCCGGAATGGAAAGGTAAGAGAGGAGTTTATACATAAATGGTACGTTTAATGACAACAGAGGATTATGATCAGGTATATGCGCTCTGGATGCGCATCAAAGGCTTTTCCATGAGAAGCATTGACGATTCGCGGGCGGGCGTGGAGAAGTTCCTGCAGCGGAATCCGACAACGAGTGTGGTTGCCATAGAGGATGGAGCGGTTGTCGGCGCGATTCTGTGCGGACATGACGGCAGACGCGGCTGCCTGTATCATGTGTGTGTGGATCCGGATTACCGCAGACGCGGTATCGGCAAGTCGATGGTGGTGTTTTGCATGGATGCCCTGAAAAAGGAGGGTATAAACAAGGTGAGCCTGATTGCATTTACACAAAATGATATCGGGAACGCGTTCTGGCATAATGTGGGCTGGAAACAGCGAGAGGATTTGAATTATTATGATTTTGTGCTGAACAGTGAGAACATTGAGGCATTTAACCGATAAGGTGAGGAGATAAGGCACATGTCAGATTATTATATAAAAATTATTCCAACGGATCCGTATTGCCGTGTACCGGAGAATGTGGCAGAAAAGGTTCGGGCGTATCTGGAGGACTGTATGGTGGCGATGTCGGCGGAGGTAGTCGTACATGAAGCACCGGCTTTTGTCGATTGCGGCGGCTATCTTCAGAAGATTTCCTGTCCGTTCTGCGGCAGCGATCTTTTTGCGGAAGGATGGTGGACAGATGCGATGAATGCGGCAGCTGACAGCATGGAGCTGTTTGCCGAATTGGAGGAACAGGAGTTGCCCTGCTGTGGCAGGAGGGCTTCGCTCAATGACCTGCAGTATGATTATCCTTGTGGCTTTGCCTGCACGGAGTTTGCTCTGTTGTATCCGCGGGAGAGACCGCGGCAGGAGCATATTAAGGAGCTTGAACGGATGCTGGGAATGCAGATTCGGGTGATTTACGCACGTTATTAATCAAGGTTATTATGAAAGCGCATCAGCGCGAAGGAATTCATGGTGTTTTGGTTGTAATGGCAGGAAACATATGTCCGTGGCAGTAAGGGCACGGATAAGGAGGTATGAAGTTTGAAAGAGGGTCACTTTCAAACTGTAGATTGGTATGCGTGCCGAAGCACGCAAGGAGGTATGAGAAATGGAACAGCAGATGAAACAGATTAAGGGCGGCGTGACCGCTGCGAAGGGCTTTGAGGCGGCAGGCGTCGAGGCAGGCATCAAGTATCAGAACAGAAAGGATATGGCGCTGGTATACAGTACCGCGCCCTGTCGGGTGGCGGGAACGTTTACAACGAACGTTGTAAAAGCAGCGCCTGTTCTGTGGGACAAAGAGATTGTGGAAAACAGTCCGTTCGCGCAGGCGGTGGTAGTGAATGCAGGCGTGGCGAATGCCGCTACGGGAAAGCAGGGCATGGACTATTGCAGGGAGGAGGCAAAGACGGCATCCGAGCTGTTAAATATTCCGGAGAACGCGGTGCTGGTAGGCTCCACGGGCGTTATCGGCATGCAGCTTCCGATTGACCGCATCAAGGAGGGGATTCAAAAGCTCGTTGCGGCAAAGGCGGAGACGTTAGAGGCGGGAACGATTGCCTCCAAGTCGATTATGACAACGGATACGCGCAACAAGGA
This sequence comes from uncultured Lachnospiraceae bacterium, assembly GCA_947178465.1. Taxonomy (GTDB): domain Bacteria; phylum Bacillota; class Clostridia; order Lachnospirales; family Lachnospiraceae; genus COE1. Next base: position 3,810 of record CAMWYL010000254.1, read on the forward strand.
GATTGCGGTAAGCTTTGAGCTGGACGGCAAAACAGTGACGGTCGGCGGAATGAGTAAAGGCTCCGGCATGATACATCCGAATATGTGCACCATGCTTTCTTATGTGACGACGGATGCGGTAATCAGTAAGGAGCTTCTGCAGGAGGCTTTGAGCACGAGTATTATCGATTCCTACAATATGATTACGGTGGACGGGGACACCTCCACAAACGATACCTGTCTTGTATTGGCAAACGGCCTTGCGGGAAATACGGAGATTGCGCAGAAGGGCGAGGCGTATGACAAATTCTATGAGGCGCTGCATTTTGTGAATACGTATCTTGCAAGACAGATGGCGGGCGACGGAGAGGGCGCTACGGCATTGTTTGAGACGACCGTGTATAATGCGGCAACGAAGCAGGATGCGAGGATTTTAGCGCGTTCCGTGGTTGGCTCCAATCTCAGCAAGGCGGCGATTTACGGGCATGATGCGAATTTCGGAAGATTCCTGTGTGCACTGGGGTATTCGGGTGTGCAGTTTGATCCGGAGAAGGTAGAGCTGTTCTTTGAGAGCAAGGCGGGAAAAATACAGGTTTACAAGGACGGCGCGGCTGTGGATTACAGTGAGGAGGAGGCAACCAAAATCCTGTCCGAGCCGGAGGTAACGATACTGGTCGATATGAAGATGGGAACCGAGACCGCAACGGCATGGGGCTGTGATTTGACCTATGAGTATGTAAAGATTAATGCGGATTACCGCAGCTGACAAAACGAAAAGAATATCTAAGGTGATAAAAAACATCACCTAAGATATTCTAAGTTTCGTTTAAAAGAACGCCAAGGGCGGGCGTTCTTTATGGCCTGTGGAAAAACAGTAAAACGGAAGAGTTAGAGGGGAATTAACATGAACGAGCAGGATATGAATAAGGTTTTATCAAAGGCGGAGGTGCTGATTGAGGCGCTTCCCTATATTCAACAGTTTAACAGGAAGATTGTTGTGGTTAAATACGGCGGCAGCGCGATGAGCAACGAGGAGCTGCAAAAGAATGTGATTAAGGACGTGACGCTTTTAAAGCTGGTAGGTTTTAAGCCGATTATCGTGCACGGCGGCGGCAAGGAAATCAGCCGCTGGGTGGAGAAGGTCGGAAAGGAGCCGCAGTTTGTAAACGGGCTGCGTGTTACGGATGACGAGACGATGGAAATTGCCGAGATGGTATTAAATAAGGTCAACAAGAGCCTTGTGACAATGGTGCAGGAGCTTGGTGTCAAAGCAGTCGGT
>CAMWYL010000255.1 GCA_947178465.1 uncultured Lachnospiraceae bacterium
CATTGATACCGGAATCGGATTTTTTAATCATATGCTGGAGGGCTTTTCCAAGCACGGCTTCTTTGATTTGACCATGAAAGTCAAAGGGGATCTGGAGGTGGATGGCCACCATACAGTGGAGGATGCCGGAATTGTGCTTGGAACGGCTATTCGGGAGGCGCTCGGAGACAAGAAGGGAATAAAACGCTACGGCTATTTTATTCTCCCGATGGACGACGCCTTGGCGCTTTGTGCGGTTGACCTGTGCGGTCGACCATATCTGGGTTTTGACGGAGATTTTCCCAATGCGATGGTGGGGGATTTTGATATCTCTCTTGTGCGGGAATTCTTCTACGCAGTCTCCTACAGCGCGGCAATGAATATCCACATTAAGCTGTTGAGCGGGGAGAACAGCCATCACATGATAGAGGCTGTTTTTAAAGCCTTCGCGAAGGCGCTTGATGAAGCGGTTTCCATAGATGACAGGATAAAAGATGTATTATCAACAAAAGGAAGCTTAGGTTAATATTCGAAATGGAGGAAAAATGAAAAAGTTTTTAACAAAGGTACTTAGCGTACTGCTTGCTGTCTGTATGCTCGCGGGGATACCGGCGGTGCGTTCGGAAGCGGCAGCAGGCGACAGAGGAGTCGATGTTTCCAAATGGCAGGGGCCTGTTGATTGGAATGCGGTGGCGCAGAGCGGCGTGTCCTTTGCCTTTATCAAGGTAGGCTCCTTAAAGAGCGGCATCGACGAATACTTTTACTATAATATGCTTGCCGCACAGGCAGCAGGCATCAAGACAGGTGTATATATTTATTCTTACGCGACCAGCGTTGAGGAAGCGGCCGTTGAAGCACAGTTTGTATTAAATGCAATTCAGAACGTGCAGGTCTCTTATCCGGTGGTATGGGATGTGGAAGATAAGGTACAAAAGCAGCTCTCACCGGAAACACTTTCCATGATGGCAAATACTTTCTGTGCCATTATCGAGGCAGAGGGCTATTATCCGATGGTCTATGCCAACAAGACGTGGTTTACGACGAAAATCGGGGCTGTTTTCTATGACAAATGGGTTGCGCAGTGGGCTGACAGATGTGACATTCCCGATGCCGCCGTGTGGCAGTATTCCAGCACCGGTGCAGTGCCGGGCATTAGCGGAAGTGCTGATATGAATATTGCATTGAAGGATTTCTCCACAAGCATTGTTCAGAACGGATGGGTTGCCAGAAAAGGCTTTTTCCATTACTATATAGACTATAAGATGCAGCGCGGTTGGCTGGATTTAGGCACTGCCAGATACTATCTGGATGCTGCGGGACGGATGGTCACCGGATGGCTGCTGCTTGATACCGGAGTATATTTTATGCAGCCCGATGGTATTATGTCCGTAGGTTTTACTCCCATCGGACAGGGGATGTATTACTTTGATACAAACGGAAACATGCAGACCGGTCTGCAGAATATCGGCGGCCTGAGCTTCTTCTTTGCTCCGGAAGGTCCGATGTACACCGGATTCTTTGCATTCCCGGACGGCACACGGTTCTTTGCGGCAGACGGACACATGGTGACCGGTTTTAACCTCATAGGTGATTACTATCATTACTTCAATGAGAACGGCATTATGCAGATTGGCTGGCAGACGCTCGGCGGACAGCGGTATTACTTTGACGCGGCGGGTGTAATGCAGACCGGTTTACAGATTGTCGACGGAAAGACCTATTTGTTTGACGCGGCGGGCGTAATGCAGACCGGCTTACAGGCCATCGGTGGAAAGCTGTATCTGTTTGATGCGGACGGCCATATGGTGACCGGCGCTTATCAGATGAACGGACTTTCTTATCTGTTCGCGGCAGACGGCTCTATGTACACAGGCTGGTTCAATGACGGCCTGACAGTGAGATATTATGAGACAGACGGCCATATGGCAATCGGTCTTGTAACCATCGGCGACGGCGTGTATTACTTTGACGCAAACGGAAATATGCAGACAGGTCTCGTGGATGTTGCGGGAACACCGCTGCTCTTTGATGTTGACGGAAGATTGTTGTTACCATAGACAGAATAAGATAGGGTATTTATGAGAGATTTAGCTTTAAGTGATGAAATTCTGCTGCAGGTGGAAAAGCCTGCACGCTATATCGGAAATGAAGTAAACAGTGTAATGAAGGACAGCAGCGCAGTGGATGTGCGGTTTGCGATGTGCTTTCCGGATGTCTATGAGATCGGCATGTCACATCTCGGCATACAGATTATCTACGATATGCTAAATCGTTTTGAGGATACATGGTGTGAACGGGTGTATTCTCCATGGCCCGATTTGGATTCCATTATGCGCGAAAAGGGGATTCCCCTTTTCGCGTTGGAATCACAGGAGCCTGTCAGGGACTTTGATTTCCTTGGAATAACGATTCAATATGAGATGTGCTATACGAACATTTTACAGGTGCTGGACCTGTCAGGCATTCCGCTGTTGGCGGCGGAGCGCACCTGGGAGCATCCGATTGTCATCGGCGGCGGTCCCTGTACCTACAATCCGGAACCGATTGCGGATTTCTTTGATTTGTTCTATATCGGGGAGGGGGAGACACAATACCGTCCCCTGCTTGATTTGTATAAGGAATGTCGTCAGCAGAATGTCGCAAGAGCGGAATTTCTTGAGAGGGCTGCCCGGCTTTCCGGAATATATGTCCCGCAGCTTTATGAAGTTGCCTACCATGAGGACGGCACGATCAAGTCCTTTACACCGAAGCATGCAGGAATTCCCGCAACCGTTACCAAGGAAATTGTTACGAATTTAACCGATACCTGTTATCCGCTGAAGCCTGTCGTGCCGTTTATCAAATGTACGCAGGACAGGGTGGTTCTGGAAATTCAACGCGGCTGCATCCGGGGATGCCGGTTCTGTCAGGCCGGACAGCTTTACCGTCCGGTAAGAGAGCGCGATGCGCAGATGCTCAAGGAAACAGCCGTCAAAATGTTAGACAACACCGGCCATGAGGAAATTTCGTTAAGCTCATTAAGCTCCAGCGACTATTCGCAGTTGGAGGAATTGGTGAACTTCCTGATTGACAACTGCCGTGAGCGGAAGGTCAATATTTCCCTTCCTTCTCTCAGAATTGATGCTTTTTCGCTGGAGGTTATGGAGAAGGTACAGGATATCAAAAAGAGTAGTCTGACCTTTGCACCCGAGGCAGGAAGCCAGCGCCTCAGAGATGTCATCAACAAAGGATTGACTGAGGAAGTCATTTTAAAAGGGGCTGCTTTAGCATTTCAAGGCGGTTGGAATCGGGTAAAGCTTTATTTTATGCTGGGACTTCCGACAGAGACGGAGGAGGACATTCGCGGGATTGCAGAGCTTTCCAACAAAATTGCCGCTGTTTACTATGAGGTTCTTCCGAAAGAAAAGAGAAACGGCAAAGTGCAGATTGTCGCGAGCACGTCTTTTTTTGTTCCCAAGCCGTTCACGCCCTTTCAGTGGGCTTCTCAATGCACCAAGGAGGAGTTTATTGAAAAGGCTTATATGACAAAGCGTGCCGTAACGGAACAGCTGAACCAAAAGAGCATCAAATATAACTGGCATGAGGCGGACGCAAGCGTTATGGAGGGTATCCTTGCACGCGGAGACAGACGGCTTTGCAAGCCTATTCTGTCCGCTTATCAAAAGGGCTGTATGTTTGACGCGTGGGGAGAATATTACAAACATGACGTCTGGATGGAAGTCTTTGCCGAGCACGGCGTTGACATCGCGTTCTATACCACAAGGGAGCGCGGGCTTGATGAGATTTTCCCATGGGACTTCCTTGACTGCGGTGTCAGCAAAGAATTCCTGAAACGGGAATGGCAGAACGCACTTGCCGGAAAGGTCACGCCCAACTGCCGCGCGCAGTGTAATGCCTGTGGCGCTGCCAAATTCAAATGCGGCGTCTGCACAGAGTCCCATACCGGAACGGAGGTTGATTCTCTATGATGCTGCGAATTAAATTTTCCAAGCATGGCGCACTTAAATTCATCGGACATCTTGACGTGATGCGGTATTTTCAAAAGGCAATCAGGCGTGCGGGTATTGATATCGCGTACTCTGCCGGCTTCAGCCCGCATCAGGTAATGTCCTTTGCGGCCCCATTGGGCGTAGGGCTTGAGAGCAACGGCGAATATATGGATATTGAGGTGAATTCCCTCACCGGCTCACAGCAGCTTATGGATGCTTTAAACGCCCAAATGGTCGAGGGCATCCGTGTACTCGAGGCAAAGCTGCTTCCGGAGAACGCCGGAAATGCGATGGCAAGCGTCTGTGCGGCGCAATACTCCATACGCTTTCGGGACGGATATCAGCCGACGTTTTTGAACCGGGCAACGATGGACAACTTTTACAGTCAACCTGAAATCATTGTGACGAAAAAGACAAAGCGCAGCGAAGCGACCTTTGACATGAAACCATATATTTTTGAATGGATGCTCGCTGAGGCAGGCAGGACGATTCTGCTCACCGTGGATGCAAGCAGCAGCGGAAATATCAAGCCAAGCCTTGTGATGCGTGCATATTATGAGAAGAACGGCTGCACGCTTGACGAATTCGGGCTCCTGATTACAAGGGAGGAGACCTATCTCAATATGGGCGACGATACCGACAGAAAATTGGAGCCTCTTGGCTTTATCGGGAGTGATTACGGATGAGCGCGCTGCAATATGTTCTGACGAGATATCAGGACGGTATCTTATCGCTTTCGCTGGATATGGACACGAATCGTCCGGAATCCGTGGCGTTTACAGACGCACAGCCGGATAATGCGTCCATCGGCGATATCTTCGTAGCAAAAGTCATTACTGTCGCGGCGCATATGAACGCCGTCTTTATTGATTACAGACAGGGCGAGAAGGGCTATCTGCCGTTTCATCCGTCCTGTCCCCTGGTGATGCTCAATCGCAGCTATGACGGCAGGCTGCGGGCAGGAGATGAGCTTCTCGTACAGCTTGAAAAGGAAGCCGTGCGCGCCAAGGAGCCGGTCTTTACCACAAATCTGTCGCTTGCGGGAAAATATTGTGTTGTCGCAAGCGGAAATACCCCTGTCTCTTATGCGCAG
>CAMWYL010000256.1 GCA_947178465.1 uncultured Lachnospiraceae bacterium
CTATAACCAAAAGACGGAAACAGAGCTTTTAATAGAAGTCCTGTCTTTTGGCCCGATGATAAAGGTCGTGGGAAGCGAAGCTTTTCTCCGCCTCATCAAAGAACGGCTTGCGCGCCAAAAGGCATTTCTTCCATAATAATAATAAAGGAAACGCTGATTAGAGCGTTTCCCGCACCGGATTTGCGCTGCAGAGCGGCATATTCCTCTGCAAATCCGTGTGCATCCGCCGGAGGCTTTTAGGGAAGTGATGATTTAATCAGTACTTCCTTAAATTTCTCTTCCTGCCCTGTCAGGTTCGCAACTTTTTTGAAATGATTATGATTTCCAAATATTGTATTGTATATTCAGACGAGGGAAAACAGGCGAAGACCTACTGCTGTAGTAGCTCAGTCGGTAGAGCGCGAAAAAACAGGTCTTGACAAAGACCTTAACAGCAATCTCAATCACCTGTCACGTGCGTTGTCGCGGGTTCGAATCCCGCCTCTGCAGCGGCCTTCAACTGTTCTTCCAAGTCTAAAGCGGCCTTACCGTGGGAAAACAAGTCTTGCCAAAGACTTTCACAGCAATCCTGAATGGTATATGCAGGTTCGAATCCTGCCCCGGTAAAGCCGCAAAAAGCAATGAACGACGATACAACTTTGCCGGTATGGCAGGAACGGAGGCTATTATGAATTTTATGGAGCAGTTACATGCTAATTTAATAAATCGGAAGAAGACAACGGAAAACGGCGCTGTCGGTTATGAAACCACCGGAACGGCTCTCGTGGACTTGAATTTTGCCGTTGCATCTCTCAGAAATGAAGAGGAGGCTCAGATTATCAAGCGGTTTATTCCCGCCTTTTATGAAGACAGAGTGCTCACAATGAAATGGCTTTTCTTCCTGAGAGATGTGCGAGGCGGATTGGGCGAGCGGCGGACCTTTCGCATTATCATCCGGTATCTTGCCGTAAGCTTCCCGGACATGACGAAAGGATTGGTTGCAATCATGGCAGATTACGGCCGCTTCGACGACCTGCTGTGCCTTCTTGACACGCCGGTCGAGGAAACGGTTTTGACGGTATTAAAGACACAGTTGGAGAACGATGTGCGGAATTTAACACGTGCTGAGAGCGTTTCGCTCTGCGCAAAGTGGATGCCGAGCAACAATACTTCGTCCGAAGCCGCGAAGAAAGCGGCTGCAAAGCTGCAGCAATTCATGGGACTTACCGCAAGGGAATATCGAAAGCTGCTTGCGTCCCTGAGAGCATACTTAAACGTAACGGAAATCCACATGAGTAAGAACCGTTGGGCGCAGATAAATTACGCGGGCGTGGCCTCCAGAGCAAACATTGTTTACCGAAATGCCTTTTTACGCCATGACGAGGAGCGCAGAACGGACTACCTTACAAAGGTTCAGGAAAACAAGGCGACAATCCATGCAGGAGTACTGATGCCGCATGAAATCGTAACGCAATACACCACACGCTCCGGTTGGAAGTTCACCGTCGACGCGGAAGATGCGGCCTTGGAGGCCCTTTGGAAAAATCTTCCGAATACTGTAGGAGTTGCTCAAAATGTGCTTTGTGTTGTTGACGGTTCCGGCAGCATGCTGTGCCCTGTCGGCAACGGCAACACTACGGCGCTTCATGTATCGAATGCACTTGGCGTTTATTTTGCGGAGCATATGCACGGCGCATACCGAAATAAGTTCATTACTTTTTCCAACCGCCCGCAGTACGTGGATTTATCAGCCTGCCGGACCCTGAAGGAAAAGCTGGAGCTGGCATTCTCGCACAGCGACTGTACCAACACGAATATTGAGGCAACCTTTCATCTGATATTACAAACAGCGGTAAACAGCCGGTTGAGGCAGAAAGAGCTCCCGCAGACCATCCTGATTATTTCGGATATGGAATTTGACTTTGCAGTAGGAAATTACAATACAAATACGCTTTTTGATACCATCAGGAAACGGTTTGCAAGATACGGTTATCGAATGCCGAAGCTGGTATTCTGGAATGTAAACAGCAGAACAAATGTGATTCCGGTTCGTGAAAATGAACTTGGCGTGGCTTTGGTCAGCGGCTTTTCCGTCAATGTCTGCAATATGGTTCTCTCAAATGAGCTGAACCCGTTTGCATGCCTGAAAAAGGTACTTGACAGCGAGCGGTATCAAAGAGTGGCGGATTGCTTAATTGCTTATAAGTAAATCAAGCGGTGATATTCGTCAGATATCACCGCTTAATAAAACACCTTTATTCTTAATAAGATAATCCACAAGAGAAACTATGGTAAGAACTACCGCAATCCACATAATAATCCGGGTCAGCACCGCTATTGCCGCAATATCGGCTATCATCAGACACACCATAACCATCTGAAAGGCTGTCTTGAATTTCCCCCAATAGCTGGCCGCAATCACAATCTTGTTATCCGCAGCCACCAGTCTGAGTCCGCTGATAATAAATTCTCTGCTGATAATGATAATCACGATCCATGCCGCTATTCTGTCCAGCTCTACCAGACAGACCAATGCAGCGCACACCAGCAGCTTATCCGCCAGCGGATCCATAAATTTTCCGAAATTCGTGACCAGATTGTATTTTCTGGCGATTTTCCCATCTAACAAATCCGTAAAGCTTGCGATGATAAATATGGCAAGCGCGATATAATCCGTGTATTCCAAAATCCCGCCAAACAGTGCCTGAAACCAGCCCCACTGTGCATGACCGCCGAGCATCAGCAGCACGAACGGCACAATCAGTATCACCCTGAAAACAGTTAATTTATTCGGCAAATTCATCGTCTATCTCTCCTATCAAATCATATTCGTAAGCTCCTGTAATCCTTACCCACACAAAATCACCGGTCATAAGCTCCCGCTCTGTCTGAATAAAGACAAGGCCGTCCACATGGGGCGCGTCCTTGTAGCTTCTGGCTACATATGTATTCCCCTCCGGGGAATCCTCATCAGGAAGCCTCCCCTCAACCATTACAAGCAGCCATGCACCTTCCATTTCCTCCGCCTGCTCAAACGCAATCTCCTGCTGCAGCTCCATCAGCTCCGCCTGACGCGCAAGCTTGACCTCCTCCGCTATCTGATCCGCAAAGAGCGCCGCCGGCGTTCCCTCCTCCGGAGAATACGGGAATACCCCGAGCCGGTCGAACTCCATATCGTTGACGAACTGCATCAGCTCCTCGTGCTCCTCCTTCGTCTCCCCGGGAAAACCCGTAATCAGCGTTGTACGAAGGCAGATATCGGGAATATGCCCTCTCAGCTTCGCCACAATGTCCATAAGCGCCTGTTTGTCCGTTCGACGTCCCATGCGCTTTAAAATGCCATCCGATGCGTGTTGAATGGGAATGTCAAGGTAATTGCATATCTTTTCTTCCTGTCGTATCGTCTCTATCAGCTCATCCGTAATCTCCTCCGGATAGCAGTACAAAATCCGTATCCAATACAGACCTGAAATCTTACACAGCCTGCGAAGCAGCTCCGGCAGGGACTTCTTTTGGTACAAATCCACGCCGTACAGGGTCGTCTCCTGCGCTACCAGAATAAGCTCGCGTACTCCGCCTGCCACAAGCTCCTCTGCCTCACTGACAAGACTCTCCATAGAAATGCTTCTGTAGTTTCCTCTTATCTTGGGAATAATACAATAAGAACAATGCTTGTCACAGCCCTCCGCAATCTTGAGATACGCATAGTGTCCGCCCGTCGTGACCACGCGCTTTCCGCCGTGGACAGGAGCGCGGTTGACATCCTCAATATAATTGCGGCCGTTTCCCGCCAGCACTGCATCCACGGCATCGACAATCGCGTCAATCGCCGTGGTACCCACAAGGGCGTCAACCTCAGGTATCTCCTTGCAAATCTCCTCCTGATAACGCTGCGCAAGGCAGCCTGCGGCTACCAAAGCCTTCAGCCTGCCGCTCTTTCTAAGCTCCGCCATTTCCAGAAGCGTATTGATACTCTCCTCCTTGGCATCATTAATAAAGCAGCATGTGTTGACTACAACGACATCTGCTTCATTCTCATCATCTGTCACGGAATACCCCCTTTGCAAAAGCATTCCGAGCATCCGTTCCGTATCTGCTAAATTCTTGTCACAGCCCAGTGAAATAAATAAAATTTTCATAACCGGCAAAGCTTTCTCTCTGATTATTCCTCGGTCATAATCTTGATTTTACTGTCGTAAAGCTCCTCTATTGCAACAGAAAGCGGCTTTGTCTGCTTTGTATCAACAAGCGGCTCCTCGCCTGCAATAAGCTGTCTGGCACGCTTCGACGTCGCCATAACAATGGAATAACGGCTGTTTACAACCGGCGCATCTCCCTGCTCCACATCGCCGTTTACGACCTTAATCAATTCCGTGTAAGATGGATGTAACATAAATACTCTCCTCACTTTTCATTATTTTCATCATTATCAGGGCTGTCTGCGGCCGCCCTGCCCGCTATTGTCTCCGGAAGCAACGCCGAAAGCACAATCTGGCTGCTTTCCATAACAAGCACCGCCTTTGTCTTTCTTCCCTGCGTAGCGTCAATCACGGTTCCGCTCTCCTTCGCCTTCTGCACCATGCGCTTTACCGGTGCGGAATCCGGACTTACAATCGCGATAATCTTCGCCGTGTTCACAATATTGCCAAATCCGATATGAATAAGCTTATCCAATTCGCACCTCGTATCATTCGATATTCTGAATCTGTTCCCGCACCTTTTCTATCTCTGTCTTCAGCTCAATTCCTCTGTTTGAGATGGCAAGATCATTTGTCTTGGACAGGATGGTGTTCGCCTCACGGTTCATCTCCTGTGCGATAAAATCCAGCTTTCTTCCAATGCTGCCGCCCTCGATAAGCACCTGCTTCATTGTCTCGATATGGCTTCTGAGGCGCACCAGCTCCTCATCAATGCAGATCTTATCGGCAAACAGGGTAACCTCTGTCAACAGCCGTACCTCGTCGACAACCGCGTCACCGAGAAGCTCCTTCACGCGCTCCTCAAGCTTCGTGCGGTATTCCCTGATAATCTGCGGGGAACGCTCCTCAATATACGCCACATGCACAAGCATTCCAT
>CAMWYL010000257.1 GCA_947178465.1 uncultured Lachnospiraceae bacterium
CTCGGATTGGCTTGTGATGGCTGCAATATTTTCGCTGCTCGAGTCATAATTGCTGATATTGTCGGCAGGAAGCCCCTTGTCCCGGAACTTTCCAAAAGGAATATCCGCAACCTTGATCGTATGAAGCTGTCCCGTGTTGGTAAAAATACAGATTTTCCCTGTATTGCGGCATTTCACCACATACTTAAACTCCGCGTGCGCGCTCTCCCTGTTTCGCTCATAGGTCGTCATGTCAATCGTCTTGCAATAGCCGAACTTATCCATAAGGAACATTACGTCCATATCTTCCGGCTTCTTCTCCTCGTAGACAGCCTCCTCCGCATTTTCGATAACCGTCTTGCGTTTTACGGCGTATTCCTTTTTCAGGGCGTCCAAATCCTGTATAATAACCTGTGCCATTGCGTCGCGTCGGTCGAGAATATCCTCATATTTGTATATATTGGCATTGGTCTCCTTATTTTCCTTCATAAGCGCTTCGATTTCCAAGCCAATCAGCTTGTACAGACGCATATCAAGGATGGCGTTTGCCTGCCGCTCCGTAAAATTGAGCTGCGCCGCCATGATGGAGGATTCCTTGGAACGGAACTTAATGCCGTCCGTGATGCCGTCGGTCAGACAGTTCTTTACCATGCTTCTGTCCTTGGAGCCGCGCAGAATTTCAATAATCAGGTCAATGATATTGCAGGCTCTGATTAAGCCCTCCTGAATCTCTCTCTTTTCCAGCTCCTTGTTGAGCAGTGTGGTATACTTGCGGGTTGCGACTTCATACTGAAATGCCACGTTTCGCGCAATAATGTCCTTCACTCCCATCGTCTCCGGACGACCGTCCACGATGGCAAGCATGTTGACTCCAAAGGTATCCTCAAGCCGTGTCTTCTTATATAAAAGGTTTTTGAAATTTTCCACATCCGTATCGCGCTTCAGTTCTATGACAATGCGGATTCCCTCCTTGGAGGATTGATTGGAAATATCTACAATCTCCGGCGCCTTCTTCTGCTCGTAAAGCTGCGCCACATCCTGAAGGAATTTCCCGATATTCGCACCGATCATGGTATATGGGATCTCACTGATGACCAGATTCAGCTTGCCGCCCTTGGCATGCTCCACCTCTACCTTGCCGCGCAGCTTAATCTTGCCGGTGCCGGTCTCATAAATAGACAAAAGCTCGTCCTTGTTGCAGACGATACCGCCCGTCGGGAAGTCCGGCCCCTTCAGATATCGCATAAGCTCCTTGGTCGTGATATTTTCATTCTGCATATATGCCTTTGTAGCGTCAATCACCTCGCCGAGATTGTGCGGCGGAATGCTGGTCGCCATGCCGACGGCAATACCCTCGGAACCGTTTACGAGTAAATTCGGAAAGCGGCAGGGAAGGACGCTGGGCTCCTTCTCCGTTTCGTCAAAGTTCGGGACAAAGTCTACCACATCCTTGTCCAAATCGGCAAGTATCGCCTCCTGCGAAATCTTTTGCAGACGTGCTTCGGTATATCGCATAGCCGCGGCGCCGTCTCCTTCAATATTTCCAAAATTACCGTGTCCGTCAATGAGGGGAATGCCCTTTTTGAAATCCTGCGTAAGCACGACTAACGCTTCATAGATAGAGCTGTCTCCATGGGGATGATATTTACCCATGGTATCCCCCACGATACGAGCACTCTTTCTGTAGGGTCTGTCGTAGCGGATTCCCAACTCGTGCATGTCATATAAGGTACGGCGCTGCACCGGTTTCAGGCCGTCACGGACATCGGGCAGTGCTCTGGCAATAATGACACTCATGGCATAATTGATGAAGGACTTCTGCATGGTGTCGGAATATTCAGTTTTTATGATTTTCTCTTCCATTGTTCGCACTCCTCGTTAAATGTCCAGCTCCGCATCGGCGGCATTCGCGTAAATAAACGCTCTGCGCGGGGAAACATCCGTGCCCATAAGCATCTCTGTAACCTCAGACGCCATTCTGGCATCCTCTATTTCAATCTGTCTTAAAATTCTGGTTTCCGGATTCAGCGTAGTCTCCCAAAGCTGCTCCGCGTCCATTTCTCCAAGTCCTTTATATCGCTGTAACGTAAACGGTCCTTTGTGTTTCTTGCGGTATCTTTCAAGCGCCTTGTCATCATAAAGATATTCCTCTTTCCCCTTCGCGGGCATCGCTTTATAAAGGGGCGGCATTGCAAGATATACGTGCCCCTCATAGATCAGCTCCGGCATAAAACGGTAAAACAGCGTTAAAAGCAGTGTACTGATATGTTCGCCGTCAACGTCGGCATCCGTCATAATGACAATTTTATTGTATCGCAGCTTGGAAATGTCAAAATCGTTGCCGTATCCTTCTGAAAATCCGCATCCGAAGGCATTGATCATCGTCTTAATCTCGGCATTTGCAAGCACCTTGTCTATACTTGCCTTCTCTACATTTAAGATCTTACCACGAATTGGAAGAATTGCCTGATAGCTCCGGTCACGGGCGCTCTTGGCGCTGCCCCCCGCGGAATCTCCCTCCACGATGAATATTTCACATTTGCTGTAATCCTTTGATTCGCAGTTTGCAAGCTTTCCGTTGGAATCAAAGGAAAACTTCTGCTTGGTGAGCATATTGGTCTTGGCTTTTTCTTCTGTTTTTCTAATCTTAGCGGCTTTTTCCGCGCAGGAAATAATGTTCTTGAGGACCTCGACATTTCTGTCAAAATACCGTGGAATCTCATCGCCGGCAACCTTGCTCACGGCCTTTGCGGCATCCTGATTATCAAGCTTCGTCTTAGTCTGCCCTTCAAATCTCGGATCCGGATGCTTGATGGAGACCACTGCAGTCATGCCGTTTCTGACGTCCGCACCGGTGAAATTGACATCCTTTTCTTTCAAAATATTCAGCTCACGGGCATAGCTGTTGATGATTGTCGTAAATATCGTCTTAAAGCCGGTCAGGTGTGTTCCACCCTCCGCATTGTAGATATTATTACAAAAGCCAAGAACATTCTCGTGAAACTCGTTGATATATTGGAATGCGCACTCGACCGTAACGCCTTCACTCTCTCCTGAAAAGTAGATAATGTCGTGGATAAGCTCTTTATTTTTGTTCAGATCCTTGACATATCCGATAATTCCCTCGGGCTCTACATAGGTGATTTTCTCTGGTGTCTCGCCGCGCTTATCCTCAAAAATAATCGTAAGCTTCGGGTTCAGATAGGCTGTTTCGTGCAGACGGCTCTTCACCTCGTCTGCCTTAAACCATGTCTTATCAAATATCTCAGGGTCAGGAGTGAAATTAATCGTGGTTCCGGTCTCTTTGGTTTTCCCGATAACCGGCAAAAGCCCGTCCACCAGCTCCACGACGGGATGTCCGCACTCGTAACGGTCCTGATGAATCAATCCGTCGCTCTTTACGGTCACTGTAAGCTGTGTAGACAGAGCATTTACAACGGAGGAGCCTACGCCATGCAGGCCGCCGCTGGTTTTGTATGCGGAATTGTCAAATTTACCGCCGGCATGAAGTGTGGTAAATACAACACGCTCCGCGCTGACTCCCTTCTCATGCATTCCGACGGGAATACCGCGTCCGTTATCCGATATGGTGGCCGAACCGTCCGCCTCCAGTGTTACGCAAATCTCACTGCATACTCCCGCCAGATGCTCGTCAACCGAATTATCCACAATCTCATATATTAAATGATTCAAGCCCTTGGTGGAAACACTTCCGATATACATCCCGGGCCTTTTTCTGACCGCCTCCAAGCCTTCAAGAACGGTAATACTCGAGGCGTCATATACATTCTCTGATTTTGCCATGTTATTCCTCACTTCTGTTTACATATGGTTTCCTTTATACCCATAGCTCCGGTTTGATGTTCCGTCAACCTGCTGAGTGGTGATGTCCACAGGCTACGGGCAAATGGGCATCAAGATGTCTGTCGGAGCAAGCTCCACAGACATCTTGATGCCCGCTTGACTTTGCCCTTTTCGGACATTATAACATAACTTTTGGGGATTGCAAACATAAAATGAGCAAAAAATCAAACATATGTTTCATATATTTATATCCCTGATTTCCACGAGCACCCGCTGAAAGAAATCAAGAAATCCGTCCTCGACGGCTAC
Organism: uncultured Lachnospiraceae bacterium; assembly: GCA_947178465.1. Lineage (GTDB taxonomy): Bacteria > Bacillota > Clostridia > Lachnospirales > Lachnospiraceae > COE1. The sequence continues at coordinate 4,093 of CAMWYL010000257.1, forward strand.
CTGATTCAGCGCATCCGCTTCAAGGTCGTAATAATATTTCCCTGTCTTAATATCAATGGAAAGACTGTCAAGCGGGAAGCCCTCCTTCCGTTTCGGATGCGGCTTGGCCGTGATGATAAATGCCTCGCTCGCCATGCTCTCTTCCATTGCTTTATAGATATGCTTCTCATCAAATACAAGGCAGATGGCGTTGCGGTAGCGCGCTTTCAGGTCGCCGTATTTTCGGGCAAGTGACGAATAATATTCCCGCATTTCGTCATCACTGCAATATTTTCCGTTGATGGTACGGACATGGACGCCCGGCTGTAGTTCCTCAGGGATTCCGTCAATATACAGTCCCGAATCACAGGAAAAGACAGGAATATGAAGTGCATTGTAATATCCTGTCGCCTTCTTTTGTGCATTCTCTAACGGGGTACTTCCGTCCTCCTCAATCTGTGGAAGCGCCATATCAATATCCTTCAGACCGATAATCTCTATCGGGAGCTGCGCTAAACGGCTGCGCATTGCGGCAAGCTTCGCGGGGTTTCCGGTGCCATATAAAATTCTCTGTTTCTGTGTGTTTTTTTTCGTCATTAAGTGACCCTCTTCCTATTGTGGTATTCGCTTCCGGTTTACTTTGTTTTCCCGACAAACGTTCTTTGGTATCAATAAAATTAAAAAATCAAAGCACACCTGCCTCCTCAAAAACTTCAAGTATTGCATTTCCAACGGTCATATTATCTGATGACAGCTTTACAATCCGGTCTATGTTTTTGTCTGTAATATCTCGTCCAAATCCACTTTTTTTCCTGTACCAATATTCGATAATAATCTCATTTTCGGATAAAACAAATGTAATGTATATCATCCAATGTTTTCCTGAAAATGCCCTGTAGCCTTTTCCGTTTGTAATAATTTTATAATAGGGTGTAATACGTTCCATATCC
>CAMWYL010000258.1 GCA_947178465.1 uncultured Lachnospiraceae bacterium
CTTCCACATATCAAAGTCGTTCTTAAGGAAATGGACGCGAAGCTCTTAAAGGAGATTGATGAGCAGATTGACGGGCTTGAGGATTTGTTTCAGATGATTAAAAGCGCTATCTGCGAGGAACCGCCGATACTGATTCGGGAGGGAGGCATCATCCGCGAGGGCTATGATGCGGATATTGACCGTCTGCGAACCGCGAAGACAGAGGGGAAAAACTGGCTGGCAAAGCTTGAGGAAGAAGACAGGGAGCGAACCGGTATTAAGAACCTTAAGATTAAATATAATAAGGTATTTGGATATTATTTTGAGGTTACAAACTCCTTCAAAAATATGGTTCCTGACGATTATGTCAGAAAACAGACGCTGGTAGGCTCCGAGCGTTACATGACGCCGAAGCTCAAGGAGCTTGAGGATACGATACTGAATGCGGAGGATAAGCTGAACACGTTGGAATATGATTTGTTCTGCCAAATCAGGGATACGATTGCAGAGCAGCTTGAACGGATTCAGCGAACCGCTAAAGCAGTCGCCCGTCTGGATGTTTTTGCCGCGCTTTCGGTGGTCGCGGAGCAAAATCATTACGTGCGGCCTACGCTAAATGAGAAAGGGATTATTGATATTAAGGATGGGCGTCATCCTGTTGTCGAGAAAATGATCGACCATGATATGTTTGTGGCAAATGATACCTACCTGAATAACGGTAATCATTGTATTGCAGTCATTACAGGCCCAAATATGGCGGGAAAATCCACCTATATGCGGCAGTCTGCCCTGATTGTACTCATGGCACAGCTGGGAAGCTTTGTCCCGGCAAAGAGTGCAAATATCGGGATTGTGGACAGAATATTTACTCGTGTGGGCGCGTCGGATGACCTTGCAAGCGGCCAGAGTACATTTATGGTGGAGATGAATGAGGTTGCCAATATCCTGCGAAATGCGACGGCGAAGAGTCTGCTTGTATTGGACGAAATCGGACGCGGTACATCAACTTTTGACGGTCTGAGCATCGCGTGGGCGGTTATCGAGCATATCAGCAACAAGAAAATCCTCGGAGCAAAGACGCTGTTTGCGACGCATTACCATGAGCTGACGGAGCTTGAGGGCAAGATGAGCAATGTAAATAATTACTGTATTGCGGTAAAGGAGAAGGGGGACGATATTGTCTTTCTGCGGAAAATCATCAAGGGTGGCGCCGACAGAAGCTACGGCATTCAGGTGGCAAAGCTTGCAGGCGTTCCGGATATGGTAATCGACAGGGCGAAGGAAATTGCAGAGCAGCTCAGTGACAATGATATTACAGAGAAGGTGCAGAGCATTGCCGTTGACACAAAGGGTGAGAAGAAAAAGGCAAAGCATTATGATGATGTGGATCTGGGGCAGATGTCGCTGTTTGATACGGTGAAGGATGAGGATATCGTAAATGAACTGAAGGAGATTGACATTTCGAACCTGACGCCGCTGGACGCGCTGAATACACTGTACCGGCTGCAGAATAAATTGAAGAATCGTTGGTAAAAAAACGCAGGCCCGGCGGCCTGCGTTCAAAGAATTTGCCATGCAAAGCATGGCAAATTCTTTCTTAAATGATATATGCTGCCGCAATATCCGAATATAAAAAACTAAGCAATTCTAAGGGCATAAAAAACATGCCCCAAGAATTGCTTAGTTTTTAGAAGAACGCCGAAGGCGTTCTTCGTGAATGATATATGTTGTTGTAAGTGTTTGGAGCATAAAAAACATGCCCCAAGAATTGCTGAGTTTTTAGAAGAATGCTGAAGGCGTTCTTCGTGAATGATGTACGTTGTTGCAAGTGTTTAGAGCATAAAACATTCCCCAAGGAGAGTTGTCATGATAAATTTAGAAGATTTTTATGATAAAATACAATCTGATTTACATAACAACGAATATTGGCATAGAAAGCTGCTTGATACAAAATGTAAAATACATTTGGCATTAATGGTTGAGCCTTATTTATCCTTGATATTAAGTGGGAAAAAGACAATCGAATCAAGGTTTAGTACAAAAAGAATAATGCCTTATAATAATATATCCGATGGGGATATTGTTGTGCTAAAAAAATCAGGTGGAAATATAGTAGCAATATTTGAAGTGGAGAATGCTGTATTTAAACAAATAAATAAAAAAGATGACATTGAAGAGATAAAGAAAAATTATGGGAATGAATTATGTTTAGAGGATAAGTTTTGGTCTGAGAAGAAAGATGCAAATTATGTTTCTTTGATAAAAATAAGCCATTTACAGCCTGTTTCCCCCATTATGATTAAAAAAGCAAACAGACAATCTTGGTTAATATATAATAGAGAAGAAAAATTGCCGAAAAAGATGATGGTCGCGGAAAGATCGTTTGTATGATTAACAAATATACAAAGAGACTGTGGTTGCAGCCTTTCCCAAACCATCAGGTGGCAGGGGGAATGGAATGAACGACTTAATCAGAAATATTGACAAGCTCCATACAACAGAACCGGGTGTAACACGTATAAAGAGAAATCTTTCTATTGATACAGAGGACGTTGTATTATGGTGCAGGATGAGAATATTGGACGAAACCGCGCATATTGAGAGAAAAGGTAAGAATTGGTATGTAACTATAGATGACTGCATCATTACGGTAAACGCGCACAGCTATACAATTATTACATCGCATAAGATAAAAACAAAATCATAAGAGGAAATTTGGCGAAAAGGGTATCCTGTTATAAAGTGAGAGAAAGGCATGGTTATGAATATGACAAAAGAAGAAAGAGTTTTACGTTATCTGGAATTGGCGATTGAGCATTTGCCTTATAGTGCGAGCCGGTATATGAAGGAACTGGATATAACAGATGCGGACATAGAGGCGCTGCGGCGGGAAAGAGAAAGTGCGTTGAGTATGAAAGCCACAGAGAAACGTGACCTTGTAGTAAAGCAGGTCATAAAGCCGCTGCTGAAACAGTATGGTTTTTCCACCGGTGGAACGGATTGGCGCCGTCAAACGGAGGATGCGTATATCATAATCCACATGATGAACTCGCAGTTTAACAGCATTTACACCGGAGTAGGCTTTCGGTTTCATATAAGCGCCGTAAAGAAAGAAGCTGTTAAGGATAAGCTTTCCAATCAATGGATATATAATCAGGATAGGGAGTTAAAGCAGTTTGATTTCCTGCCATACTGCGGAATGCTTTCACCATATTACGCAGGCGATATGTATCGGATTGACGGCTATAAGAACTATCTGCCTTCCGATACTCCGGTGGAGGACATTTGCAGGCAGATAAAAGAGGATTTTGGAGAATACATCCTGCCGGAGCTGAGCAGGGTTTCGTCCTGCGAGGATTTTATGGAGCTGCGCGAGCAGAAGCTGAAGCGGAATGAGGAAAAGGAAATCTATGTGCTGCGGTATTTTCATGTGGCACAGATGGAGGCACCGGCATTGACGGAGGATGCGGCGAAGGTGAAATGGGCGGAGCGGCGAAAAGACTGGAACCTCAGTAAGGAGGATATCCTGTCACACATCGACCTGATGGATGCGTGCAGAGAAAGCTCGGATTTTCCCGCGTTTGATACAAAGGCGCTTGTCATAAAGGCGCTGGAGGATTAAGGGGATTTGTGGAGGAAGAAAATGAAATTTGAGATTGTTCAAAATGGAATATGGTATCATGGCTCTAATGTGCAATTTAATATCTTGTCTGAAGGCAGCACAATTACCCAATGGAAAGAACTTGCAGAAGCATTTTCTCATAAACCGCAAACTTTGAGCTATGATGATAATGGAAAAATCTCTCATAATGGTACGGAAAGGGGATATCTCTATATGATTGATGAACCGATTAATGCAGATAGGGATATTTACCGGCATCCTCGAACAACAATGGATATAAATGCAGAATTTCTTACAACAAGACCATTAAGGGTAAAAATGATAGCAGAGTTATGACTGAAAGGACACAATGATGAAAACAATTGCAGTCATTGATGATGATGTTCATATCGGAGACGTCTTGACAGAAATTTTAGAAAATGAGGGTTATGCCGTAATACGTGCATATTCCGGGACGGAGGCAGTCTTGCTTCTTTCTGAGAGGCATCCGGATTTGATTCTTCTGGACTTGATGCTCCCGGGGCTTTCCGGTGAAGAGGTGCTGCCGCATATCAAGGATATCCCCGTTATCGTTCTCAGTGCGAAGGTGGAGGTTCAGGATAAGGTAACGCTTTTGCTTGGCGGTGCAGCGGATTATATCACCAAGCCCTTTAACACGGAGGAGCTGCTTGCCCGTATTGCGGTTCAGCTTCGCGGAACGCAGCGGCAGGGGGCACCGACTACGCTGACAGTGGGAGAACTGACATTGGATACGGTATCCTTCGAGGTAACCGTCAAGGGACAGCCTGTGAAGCTGACACGGACGGAGTACGCTATTCTCAAGCTTTTGATGATGAATCCCAAGCTGGCAGTTTCCAAGGGGATACTGTTAGAGAGGATAATGTCGGATACGCCGGACTGTACGGAGCGTTCCCTGAAACAGCATATCAGCAATCTTCGCAAGAAGCTTCAGGAGGCGGGCGGAACGGATTACATCGAGACCGTATGGGGCATCGGCTTCAAGCTGGCGGAGCAGAAATCTTGACCAAATCTTGACGTTTTCCTGTCTGTTTTCTTGACCTTTGTTTGGTACAGTGGTATCAAAGGAGGTATAAATTTATGGATTATGTATTGACAACCAACAGCCTGAGCAAAAAATATAAGGATTTTCAGGCGCTCAACAACATTACCATGCATGTTCCCAAGGGAGCGGTTTACGGCTTTGTCGGGAAGAACGGTGCCGGCAAGACGACACTGATTCGGTTGATTTGCGGCTTACAGGAACCGACCTGCGGGGAATATACCTTGTATGGAAGAAAAAATACCGATAAAGAAATTATCAAGTCGCGCAGAAGGATGGGCGCTGTCGTGGAAACGCCGTCTGTCTGGCTTGATATGACCGCAGAAGATAATCTGAAGCAGCAGTATCTTATTCTG
>CAMWYL010000259.1 GCA_947178465.1 uncultured Lachnospiraceae bacterium
TCCGGAGTTCCAAGCTGCTCCAGAGACGGCACCGCCGCATCCACAAGGCGGAACTCCAGCGCAATGGAACCCTTCTGTTTATAGACATTTGCTCTGCAGCGCCCCCCGCCCGGTATCTCCAGCGAAAGCTCAACCTCTCCATGCTCCTCGAAATACTGCTTCTGCTTGTCGTTCATTATGTGAATCGCCATTTCCATTGTATCCGCCGGCTGCATGCGCTCGCCCCGCATGGCGTGCAAGCCTCCGTCTATCCGCATTTTAGGCGGTATTCCGACGACAATATGGACATCGGACGCTCCTTCTTTTTTTGCTGTTGCCAAAATCTCTCCTACTGACAGTGCCATCCCTCTTTCACCTTCTCCTCACCCATGATGATGCATATTTATAAGTTCAATTTTATCATGCTCTTCACAGTTAGGCAATTCCGTAATTGATGAAAATAATTGTCAATTACCATATTGGGTTCCGTTGTATCCGGTTTGATTTGCATTGCTGCCACATTCTCTGAAAAACCTCGCCCAATATTGAATTTCGAAACATTAATTGTAAATATTGCAATTTTTATACGAGGGGAGGTACACACCATGGAAATACTATATGTCAGGGGATGCCCTTATGAAGACACGGAAGGCGAGGTACTTAATTTACATATCAGGCTTGATGAGGGGGATGTCCTTACGGAAGGCAAGAACATCCGGATAGAAATGATGGATGATTCCGTAATCAAAAGAGAAGTTAAGATTATTAATCCAATGCGCGCGGGAGACTACGCAGCCGTTTCCGAAAAGGCAAAGCAATGGAAGCCGTCAGGGAAAACATTAAAAGAAATCAAAGGCCCGGGTGAATGGGATGTTGAGCAGGAAAGCACATTGTGTCTCTTGTCGGAAGATGCGGGAAATATAGATCTCGAAGATTTTTAACGGGCTGATGACAGAAGATGGGAATCACTATTTCTTCCGTGATTCCCATCTTCTCCTTTTTACTGATTTTCCGCTTTGCTTCAAAGCTGTTTTGTCAGATTTTACTTCGTCAAAAGCATCATAATCTTATTGCTTCTGTTAATAAACTTCGTCATAGCCTCCGGCTGTAACGGTGCCTGCTGCAGCAGCGCCAGATCATAGAGCTGCTCGCAGATCAGATCCACATTCTCTCCTGTCTGGTTATCGAGCACATACTCTACAAGCTTATTGTTTGCATTCAGGATCAATGTCTCGCCCTCTTTGCCCATGCCCGGCATACTCATCCCCGGCATTGCATACATCTTCATCATATCCTGCATCCTGCGTGTTTCCTCGGATACGGTAATCATGGAGGCAATGTCCTTATTCTTGAGCTTCTCAACCTTTACCGTGATATTGTCCTTCTTCACAGCCTTCTTGAACAGCTTGGAGACTTCCTCACTCTTCTTAGCCAGCTCCTCCTCAACCTTCTTGGAATTCTTTGTCTTGAAGGTATCCGTCAAATCAGCATCGATACGGGAGAATTTGATTCCTTCGTTCTTTGCCTCAAGCTGTGATACGAAGGGCTGGTCGATCTTATCCGGAAGCACGACCGCGTCCATCTTCGCCTTCTTGAACATATTGACATACTGGCTCTGCTGTACGAGGTCCGTGACATAGTAAATAATCTTTTCCTTCGTCTCCTCGTCCTCGGTAGGAATCTCCACATCCTCCGCATCCTCATCACTGACTACCTCTGCCTCAATCTTTTCTCCGGTCTCTGCGTCTATTGCAGATGTATCTGCTGCAGCCCCTTCTGTCGCCGCAGCTTCATCCGTGGATGCATTCGTCTCCTCCTGTTCATCCGGATCTGTCTTCTTGACCTCAAGGCACTCCGGCAATGTCAGATACTTGCCGTCAAGGTTCTTGAAGAGAATGTAATCCGTCATCTTCTCACAGAACTTATCATCCTTCAGGCAGCCGAACTTGATAAACGGACTGATATCATCCCAATATTTCTCATAATTTTCCTTCTCTGTCTTGCACATTCCGGAAAGCTTATCCGCAACCTTCTTCGTGATATACTCGCTGATTTTTGTGACAAACCCGTCATTTTGCAGCGCGCTTCTCGATACGTTCAGCGGCAGATCCGGACAGTCGATAACGCCCTTTAGCAGAAGCAGGAACTCGGGGATAACCTCCTTGATATTATCCGCGATAAATACCTGATTGTTATATAATTTAATCGTTCCCTCGATGGACTCGTACTCCATGTTAATCTTAGGGAAATATAAGATGCCCTTCATATTAAACGGATAATCCATATTTAAGTGTATCCAGAATAACGGCTCCTTGTAATCCATAAATACCTTGCGGTAAAAGTCCAGATACTCCTCCTTGGTGCACTCATTCGGATGCTTCGTCCAGAGCGGATGCGTATCGTTTAAGGGCACGGGACGTTTCTTGATTTTGAGCTTTGCAACCTTCTCCTTGGTCGGCTCTGCACCGTCCTCTCCCGGAACCTCCTTCTCCTCCTCAAGCGTCTCTACGACAACATCGTCCTCCTTCTTGTCCGCGGGGTCAATCGTCTCAAACTCCTCCGGCGCATTTGCCTTCTCAAGATAAATCTCATACGGCATGAAGGAACAGTATTTCTTGATAACCTCTCTCGCCTTATATTCGTTGCAGAACTCCAGGCAGTCTTCATTAATAAAAAGCGTAATCTCCGTACCGACTGCCGTCCGGTCGCCCTCCGTCATAGTGAACTCTGTACCGCCGTCGCATTCCCAATGTACGGGCGTTGCGCCCTCCTTATAAGAAAGCGTGTCGATATGCACCTCGTCGGCTACCATGAACGCGGAATAAAAGCCAAGTCCAAAATGACCGATAATCTGATCATCGTTTGCCTTGTCCTTATATTTCTCAATAAAATCCGTCGCGCCGGAAAATGCGATCTGATTAATATATTCCTCAACCTCGTCAGCCGTCATGCCAAGGCCGGTATCAATAAATTTGAGCGTCTTTGCCTCCGGATTCGCAATAATGTGAATATCCTTCTTCACATCTGCCGGGAACTCATACTCTCCCATCATCTCAAGCTTCTTAAGCTTTGTGATGGCGTCACATCCGTTTGAGATCAGCTCCCTGTAGAAAATATCATGGTCTGAGTACAACCATTTCTTGATAATCGGAAAAATATTTTCGCTGTTAATTGACAAGCTTCCACGCTTCTCTGCCATATTCCTTCCCATTCCTTTCTTTATAGCTTTATAATTTGTTTTGAAAGGAACCCTTTTGAGAGGTTCTCCTTCTGTCTGTAGAATAGTTTAATCCCCCTATAATTAAAAGTCAAGACAAAATTAGCACTCAAGTATGGCGAGTGCTAATAATTCATATTTTGTTTAGATTTATTTTATTTTTTCTTGATAAAGCTTCTTTCAATTGCTATGATACAATAAGCGTTGGAAACTATAATGAAGAAAGGAACTGATGGTTTAAAATGAAAAAGCGTTATCTCGTACTGCTCTCAATCGTTGTCGCGGCTCTCCTGTCCGGCTGTGAGGCAGTAAAGAAATCCCCCTATCCGGAAGTAGCGAAATATCTGGAGAATCGATATGACCGGAAATTTGAGATTGAGGAAATTTCCGACGAAGGCACCATATATTACAGGGCCCGGCCGGAAGACCGGCCCGAATTGGAATTTAAAGTCGTCCCTGTCGGAACCGACTATACCAATGCGGGCTTTGACGATACATACCCCACCGTCTTTGTTCTGAACGAAGCAGGGAAGCTCGGACTTTCACTGGAAGCCGGCGAAGGAGATAAGGAGCTGGTTGCATCCATCGACGGATACGCTCAAATAGAAGCGCTCAGCGAAACGCTCTCAAGTCTGGCCGCCGCTTACACGGACGCGGGACTGCCGGCACACTTTACATCAGGAACGGTTAAAAACGGCTGGAACTGCGCCGATATCCGTGTCGATATCCGTACGCCCGAGTTGGAGGGCTATGAGCCGGCGGTGATTCATATCCCTGACAGCAGGCAGATTGCGGACAATCACATCAACGACAGTGAGCGAATCCGGGAGCGTATCGAATCCGACTATGTAGCTTATATCTGTCGGTATTATTTAGGTGATCCTCTGGATTATCTGACACAGGACGCTGTGACAGCCTTTTACGCAGACGCGGACGGACTGACGGTGAAGACAGCCGAAAATATGACGGAATACCCGAATCTGTCCATGAGTCTGAATTTTGCCGAGCTGTACCGCCTTGCAGAGGTGGAGGGTTGGAATCCGTCCATTGCGCAAAACAGCTTTTCGATTACGGCAAACGAACAGACATCGTGGTTTTTCCTTGAATTCGAAGAAGCAGCCGATGAAAGCACCGGCACAACAGCCCGAGTGTACTGGGAAGCTGAGGAGACCGGCGAGCGGTTGCCGGCCTGGGGCGATTACGACTATACGCCCGAAATCATTGATTGGCATGTAATAGAAGAACGGACCGGCTGCAGCTTTTCCCGGGGACTTCTCCTGCAGGCGGATAATGAACGGAAGGAGAAAAATAAAGCGCAGCTGAACGAATTCCTGAACAGCGACACCCTGGCTTCCCTTGGCAGCAGCGTGGAAATCGGCAATTGGGCAGTCACCGTAACGGATGCGGAGGAAACCGGACGAATCAGCAGCGGCCCCATGTATTTTGAGGCAGATTCCGGGAAGGCCTTTGTTCGGGTCGATATGGACATTGTCAATCAGGGAACGGAGCACGTGCGCCTCCTCCCCACGGTTATTACGTCCGATGATCTCATGATTCAGTTAGCCACCTCCGGTGGTCTGCAATACAGTCCGGTCGCGCTCCTCGGCGGCGGCGATATGACGGGAAGCGCTCTGGAGGCAGGCGAATCCAAAAGCGGCTTTATCGTATTCCATGTTTCACAGGAGCTTATGGAGACAGAGGAACACATTCTCCTTTTACTGAGTATCGGAGAAGAAACAAAGGCCGTGCAAATAAAATAACAGAGTAAAAATCGAGTGCAAATGCAATGATACCATTGCATTGCGCACTCGATTGCAAAAA
>CAMWYL010000260.1 GCA_947178465.1 uncultured Lachnospiraceae bacterium
CCATCATAGCGAACTTTGACCGCGCCGAAGGTTGCAAGGTTCTTCCTGAATTCCCCGAGATTTTCGCCATCATAATTCCTGATTACCAAAATGGTATTCCGGGCATCTTCCTGCATATTGTTTTCAAAGTCGGAAAGCATGATATTAATACCATCCTGCAGGGTCTTGACCTTCTTAATCAGCGGAATCTCCCCTTCATTGTATTTCAGGGGAATCAGCGGTATCTTCTGCCAGTTCAGTCCGGTAACTGCCCCCTCGCTGTCCGTAACCGTGACATATGGCGATTCGTACAGTTCATTATCCGTGCTCACATCCGGGATTAGTGTCTCGCCGTCCAGAATGAACCTGTGAACCCCCTGCAGATCGTACACCTCCACCTTCTCAATGATTTTCGGTGTCGTCCCCTCATAGCCCATCACCAAATAAAGTCTGACCGCAAAATCAAGTATGGTGTGTTCACTGTCCTTCCAGAAAGGCAGTACCTCATAAGAGGGAAAAAGTCTGAAATCAAGTTCCCCGGCTTCCGTGTAATAGATGTACAACCAGGCTATGCCGCCATTCAAGGCAGCCTTTCCCCATCTTTTCAGGGTTTTCATAAACCGCTTGTTGAACACTTCCTGCAAAAGCTCAGTGTATTGAGTGTTCTTTCCCTCGATAACAAACGGCTGTCCCAGCAGATAGTTGGCTTTCTGGTTCACCATCTTCCCATACTGGTTATCAATCAGGCGGTTGTTTGGAAGGTTATTAACTTCTTCCAGCCTGCCGCCCTCGCCAATCATTGTCCTTTTCCGGGTAAGTATGTCATGCTCGTTGTCATAGTACAAATGTCCCTTAATCTGCATTGCCCTCTGCGGGCTTCCTTTCCAGCGAACAATCTCTTTTTCCAAAAATTCCTTATCGCTCATGCGGCTTCTCGCCCCCTGTAAGATCAGGTTCCTTATCTTGTTTTTCAGGAAGTCAACAAAGTCCAACATCCTTTTCACCCCTTTTCATTGTCCGATAAATATAAAATTTTACTCAAAACTGAAAGCGCCTCCTCTGCTGAAGTCTTCCATGGCGTAACGCATGGCATCCATAAGGTGGTTGAAATCATCAATAGGTACATTCAGCCGCTTACCTGTCTTTGTATCCGTGTCCCATGTGTAATTGCTGATCTCTGTGATAAAGTTCACGCACCGGGGATGAACAATAATGTGAAAATCCTGAATATAATCAATGCCGTTGTTTATGCTGTCTTTGCCCTTCCTTGCCCTGCGAATGTGGGAAAGCCCCAAATCATAAAGGCGGTCAATGCTTTTTGGTTCAGCGGAATCAGCCCTGATTTTCTCTTTGCAATATCCGGCTTTGGTTACTTCTTCCGCTATCCTCTCATTACTCATACCCTTTTGATAGATTTCATCAAACACCCAAATGGTTTTGTTGGTTTTGTCTATCAGGCCGCAAAAGAAAGCAGAAGGATCGTTTGTATAACCGAAATCCAACCCGAAAGCGGATTGAACGGTTTTCAGCTTGCGTATCTCTTCAATGTCAAAGGCTTTTTCTTCCCAATTCTCATAGATAAGCCCTTCAACAATGCCCCAATCACCCAATCCTGCCACACGGTAACGTCGGGGGTTCTGCTGCCTCATGGTTTCAAAAACCTTTTTATCAGCTTCATCCAACCATTCATTACACATATAGTTGGTAGTCATGGCAAGGGTTTCATCATCAGGATTATCAAAAAAACGGGCTTTGAGCCAATGGCGCTCATTCCACGGGTTGAAGGTCAGGGTTATCTGTTTGAATAATCCTGTTTCAACCGGAATTGCACCACGGATTGATTCATCAAGCATATTGAAATCGTCTTCATTGCCGATTTCATACGCTTCTTCGCATTATGTTACGGATAAGCCGCTTCCGCTTATCCTCTGTATGTTTCCACACAGAGCAGACTATATCTTCACACCTCTTCGGCGGTGTGCTTCCCGTTTCGAGTGCGCTTGCACTCTACTCTACTAACTGAAAAAGACACCCTTGCGGATGCCCTTTCGCTTTCGATAGTCGTTGAACGTTCTATTTGACATTTTGATATGCTTTGTTTTTTACCACCAATCCAATAACCCGATTTGTCACACCATATTTTTTAGCAAGTGCTACTGTCCAAAACTCTTTAGCTTTGTCAAATAGCTTCGCTGCTGATTGCCCTCGGCTTTACGTTAGGATGTCCCAGCAATTAGAGAAGTTTATTTTTATGATGTGAACCGATATGTTAATCCACATCCAACATAAATACCCGTGTTCAACGGTTATTGAAGTAACTTTCAGCGGATCATCAAGCCCCCTGAAATATATCTTCTGTCCCGTTGGCCTGTAGGTCATTTCCAGCGGGCTTTCTTTTATCTCCCAGTAGTTTTGAACCCCCAGCCGATTTATAGCCCATTTCAATTCAGTGAAACAACTGTCCTTTAATGTCCTGAACACCTTCCTGACAACTAACAGATTAGCGTCAGGGTACTTCATCATGTTCACGATATGCCATAAGGCAGTTGTCTTGGATTTTTTGGATGCCCTGCTGCCTTTAACAACCTTGTATCTGCCTTTCCACCGCCAAAATGTACCGTACCCCTTGCCGACTACTTCAGGTAAACGGATTGTTACGGTTTTTTTAATCTTCAAGTTCATCACCACCACTAATCACAACAGGTATTGCCCCGGTGACGGATGAATCCGTCTTTGTGGAATATCCGTAATTCGACATCCATAATCCGGCAAGCTGGGAAGGAATAACCCCGAGTTCGAATTTCTCCCTTGCATCAACCTCACACTCCTCACGCATGCGCGTAACGGTGTCAACATATTTTGGATTGTCAGCATAATACTTATAAAATGCAGCCCTTGAAATCTTGCAATATACGCAAAACCCCTCAATCGTGTATGTAACGCTGCGCTTTAGTTCTTTGCTTACAAACTCGGAATTTTTTGAACTGAAATCATGGGTAAGTACCATCCGGTTATCACAATCGTCTTTGTATGCTTTCCATGTTTCATTTAATTGTTTTACACTACTGAATTTCCTCGGTTTACTCATGAAATCACTCCCTTTCAAACAAAATAAAGTGCGGTATTATCCCAAACGGGAATTACCGCACTTTATAATTTGCATAATTTTGAAATTGTAAAAAGTATAACATAGTTAAACAGACTTGTGAAGGGTGACAAATCGGGCGTGCTGTCAACCCCTTTACCCGCTTACTACCATACTTTTTCTATATTCTTTGGCTTAAGTAAAGAAATTAAAAAAGCCGTGTTTGCTACGTTACCTCCCATCTGTCCGGCTGTATAGGCAATCTTCGCATAATCCTCTTTCGACTGGTATCGATTATACAGGTTTATCAGTGCATCCAATCCGGCAATGTCTTTCCTCAGTTCCATGATAAGGGATTGTGCTTTCTCTTTCCGACATTATAAAGGCAGCTGGATACTTCATGTAATCCTGCTGCCTTTGCAAATTTTAACTATGCAATTATGGTATGAAAACGTAGGCAAAAGGAAACAATTATCTATTTGCCAGCACATTAGCATCGTTCATCTGTGTAATAATTTTTTCGTTAAACTTACCTTATCCTCTTTAGCAATATTATCATCCATTAACATTTCATTCAGAAACATCATACTTTTGTCCAAAAAGCTATCTAAGCCTTCTTTTGATGATATATTGTTCAATTCACTAAAGTGTCGATAGTATATTCATATAATCTTGCATATCCTTTGCGCCTAATCCAGACTTACGCCTATCAACCGTTTTTTCTCTATCCTTTAATTGCCTAATTTCGTTATAAATCCCTTCCAGCATTGCATTTGTTTTATCATCCTGAGATACCTCAATTGGAGAAAAAACTGCTGTATTCACTTGTATAACTTTTGCCAGCGTATTTTCTTTCCCTTCCTTTGTTGACAAAATAGCATTTTTTATCTTTTCCCTTGCTTCTATTACATCCTCGTACAGCCTTGTACTTTTATAAAAAACTGTACTAATTCCACTTACATCAAAAATCTTCTCCGTTTTTTCATCCTGGATCAGTACTACCGGCTTATCATATGCCTGTCTTAATCCCAGCTCATATAAAACATTAGGATTTCTGTTGCTTAAATCACAGATTGCCATGGGACATTTCTGGATAGCATCAAAAATCTTATTGATTATCGCATCACATATATTATTCTCATCAACTCTGTATGCTTCATATCCTGCATCCTCTACCGCGGGTTTTATGATCTGCTCATACACTTTCGTAAAATGCCCTTCCGGATAGTCGCCCTGATCACTTATCGGCATAATAACAAAACATCGTTCTTTCTCTTTTGTGTCTGACATGGTATAAAACCTCCCTCCGAATGATAAGCATATTATACCATGACAAACGTAAATTTGAAATCATAAATAATTATTTATTGCAATAATCTAAAAATGCTCCGATTGTCTCATCTGCTTCGCATCTTGTGTAATAGCGTTTTCTTTTGTTTTTCTTTCTCCATAATGTCAATCCATGCATTTTCCTCTGATTATTTGTTAATAACATAATATCCATACTCGTTACCTCTCTTTATACTGCATCAGAACCGAATAAAAATATTGCCATTTCCCGCACAAGCGTGTTTTTGTAATTCCTTACGGTCTTTTCATTCAGGTTCTCATTATAGCCCTGCTGCCCTCCCAAAACATCCGCTATTTCCTCAAAGGTATAAACCTCCTCAATCTGCTTTCCGTTCTCGGTTTTCTTTTTCCGCTGCAGATAGCGCATTTGAATAACTTCATAGCCCTTTTTGCCCTCAATCTTTTTTAGCGCCTTTTCTATGCGTTCCACATCGTTTTTGCTGCGTTGGTATGACGCAATGCGGTCTTCCAATAATTGATCTTCATCCGGCTTTTCCACCTTGCTTTTTGAGTATCTGACCACGCTGCTGCTTTTCTTTTTGTCTATCATTCCCAAATACGCCGCCTCATCTGCAACATGCTCTTTCAAGATG
>CAMWYL010000261.1 GCA_947178465.1 uncultured Lachnospiraceae bacterium
CCGTATACTCAGAATACAATTGCGGAAAATCTACCGACACAATCCGCTCTGCTCCATCATAGCGCAGCGTCATCTGATAATGCGCCCGTCCGTGTGGCGAAACCGTCAAATCCCTGCGCTGCAGATTGGAAAATTCCCCGATATAAGTCGGCTTGTCCGTCACGCGCGCATCCGTCAGCAGCCACCCGTCAATGAGAAAGATGGGATTCTTTCGTTCCAAATCTGCCTCATTCAGACTGATCACACCGGATTTCCCATACGGAGGCGGTGTGTAATATTTGTTATCCACATAGAAAAGCAGCATGAAAAAAAACGCCATTATGACCAATACAGACAATGGCTGCCACCGGACCTTGTGCCGATTCATGTGCACACCCCTCCTTTTATATAAATTTATACGGAATCATTGTTTCACAGGCACAAATCGATAGCCCTGTCCCCATACCGTCTCAATAAAATGATGTCCTTCCCACGCCTTTTCCAGCTTCCGCCGAAGCCGTGACATATTCATCTGCACCAGCTGTCCGCCATCCCAGGGCTGACTGCCCCATATCATGCCATAAATTTCCTCCGGCGTAAAGACGTACCCTGCGTGCTCCGAGAGACGCCACAGAATATCAAACTCAATCGGTGTAAGAGACAGCTCCTGTTCGTCAATCAATACCCTGCGTCTTTTCAAATCCAAAAGAAGGGGACCATAACGCAGCTGTGTACGCTCCGATATCGCCAGCCGGATGCGTGTCTCCACCTTCGCCCAGAAGAGCTCCGCAGGCGTGTCCTTCGTAATATAGTCTATACCGCCGGCCGCAAATCCCTCCACCTGCTTATCTGACTCCGTAAGGCAGCTCAGGAAAATAATCGGTGTATCCGTTTGCTTACGAAGTCTTTCGCAAATGGAAAAACCATCTTCACCGGAAAGCATCACATCCAACAGCACACAGTCACAGGGGCCTTCCGCCGCCAACCGCAGCGCATCTTCCCCATTGTCTGCCTGCTGCACAATACAGCCATGGCTCTGCAGGATATCCGCCCAGACGGTGCGGTCAGCCGAATCATCATCTACCAGCAGAATCCGCCAGGGACCGGCCGGACGCTCCGGCTTGTCAACGACGGATGCAGAGTCTCCTGCTTCCACCCGATGCAGGAAATGCATATAGGCCTCCTGAACCTGATTACGCCGTTTGCGCGATACCGGAACACTATGCCCGTTTTTCATCACAACACAATTCATGTCAATAGCCTGAATATAGCTCAGATTGACGATATAGGAACGGTGTACCTTCAAAAACTCCGGCCGCGACAGCAGCTTCCCTTCTAAATCCGCCAAAGTGGCAGTCGTCTCGCTGACAGCTCCATCCGCCATATAAAAAAACACGGTTTTATTAATAACCTCCACATACACAAGTCTCGCAAAAGCAACCCTGATAACGCCATCCCTGCTCTTGAGTATAAATCCCTGCTCTACCTGCGCGGACAGTTCTCCCCCGATTTTGTCCAATAATGCGAAAAAAGGAGTCGCATCTATCGGTTTCAACAGGTAATGGTATGCCCCCACATTGTAGCTTTCCACAGCAAACTCCGGCGATGCGGACACAAAAATGAGCCGGACATTCCTGTCCGATTTTCTCAGCTCCCGAGCAGCCTGAATTCCGCCGATTCCCGGCATCAGGACATCCAACAGGACAAGGTCGTACTCCCCGCCCCTCAGTTCACACAGAAAGTCTGTGCTGTTCGTAAAATATCGGCAATCAACAGGCTCTTCTCTGCTTATCTGATATTCCGTAATCAGTTCCCCGATGCGGGAAACCTCCTGCTCGTCGTCATCGCAGACCGCAATCCGCATGGTTTTGTCCTCCATACACATTTTCCAAATAAAAAGAATCGTGCAACTTAATTATGATACCACAATCTATAAATACAATCAAATTGAATATTAAAAACCGTTCTTTCCTTCTGCCCACACGAAAAGGCGGGAACATAGGGCAAAGCCCAATTCCCGCCTTTCGTAAATATGATATCACTGCCATAGCCTGTGAAATTCTGTCAAAATTAACTCCCGCTTATGCTATGTGCGTGTATTCATCAATTGCCGTCTTCATCAAATCCAACACAACTTCCCGAGTTTGCGCATAAACGATCGCAGCTCCAAGCTCACCCATGTCAAACGCAAGCGCGCCGTCACCTGCATCTACAACAGCAATCGTCAGTGCCAGTCCGTTTGCCTCGTCCGCGATTGTCATATACTGGCCGCTGTAAGTAATCGGTCCTACGAAGCTGGCTGCAGTCATACTGTCGTCATCAGCAAAGATGATAATCCCATAATCACCTTCCGCGTCAATTCCCATAACAACTGCTTCACCGGTTGTAGTTAATCCGATATATCCGGAACTAACCCATGAGGCAATCTCATTATAATCCAAAACAAATACCTGATCCGTAGTCGGTGTTGCTGCGGGTGCAGTCGCTTCCGGTGTCGGGGTCGTTACAGGTGCCGGAGTCGGTGTTGTCTCAGGCGCCGGAGCCGGGGTTACCTCAGGTGTAGGTGCCGGAGTTACCTCAGGTGTAGGTACCGGGGTCGTCACAGGAGTTCCATCCACTGCAGGAATCACAAGCACCTGTCCGTTGTAAATAACATAGTCACTCTTTATGCTTCCTGAATTCGCATCATAGATGAGTTTCCATAATGTCTCATCACCATATACCTTTTTGGCAATCTTCCAGAGACAATCATTCTTCTCAACCGTATAGGTATCCTCAGCTGCCTCTGCCCTTGACGCAGGTGTCACTGCGATTGCAAGCGCTAACGCAGCCGTTACCAGTAAGCCTTTTGCTACACTTTTCATTCTCATGTTAAAATCCTCCTGATTTCAAATTTGAAGTTTCTATTTCCTTTGAGGATTATACCGGCAATCATTATTCCATGCCGCTCCTCTAACATGAATCGACCGAAATGTGCACTGAATCGACAATGCCTCTAACTGTGTATAGCCGTAATTTCCTATAATTCCAAAAACGACAGGGAATTAATCCCTGCCGTATATATCTCGTGTATATATTTTGTCTTCTACATCCTTAAGCTCGTCCGTCACACGGTTGACGATAATGACATCCGACAGTTTCTTGAATTCCTCCAAATCCCGAATAACCCGCGACCGGAAAAATTCCTCCTCCTTCAATGACGGCTCATAAACCACCACCTCAATGCCCTTCGCCTTGATGCGCTTCATAATCCCCTGTATGGAGGATTGACGGAAGTTATCGGAGTTTGTTTTCATCGTCAGCCTGTACACACCGACAACCTTAGGCTTCTTTGCCAGAATCATATCCGCGATATGATCCTTTCGGGTACGGTTCGCATCCACGATTGCCGTCACAATGTTGTTCGGCACATTCTCATAATTCGCCCGAAGCTGCTTCGTATCCTTTGGCAGACAGTAGCCGCCATATCCGAATGACGGGTTGTTGTAATGATTCCCGATTCGGGGGTCAAGCCCTACGCCTTCGATAATCTGCTTCGTATTCAGTCCACGCACCTCCGCATAAGTGTCCAGTTCATTAAAGTACGCCACCCGCAGCGCCAGATACGTGTTGGCAAACAGCTTAATCGCCTCCGCCTCCGTAAGGTCCGTGAACAAGGTCGGAATATCCTCCTTGATTGCGCCCTCCTTCAACAGGTTCGCGAAAACCTCCGCCCGCTCAGACTGTTCCCCCACAATGATTCGCGATGGGTACAGATTATCATACAACGCCCTTCCCTCGCGCAGGAATTCGGGTGAAAATATCACGTTATCAATCTTGTATTTCTCCCGAACGGACTTCGTATAGCCTACCGGAACGGTGGACTTGATAATCATCACAGCCTTGGGATTTACCTTCAGTACAAGCTCAATTACAGCTTCGATGGAGCTTGTATCAAAATAATTCTTGTCAGGATCATAGTTTGTGGGCGTCGCAATAATGATGTATTCTGCATCCTGATAAGCAGCCGCACCGTCCGTAGTTGCCTTTAGCCGGAGTGGTTTCGTCGCCAGATACTCCTCAATCTCCTTGTCAACAATCGGAGATTTCCTGTTATTAATCATGTCCGCCTTTTCCTGAAAGACGTCAACCGCAGTCACTTCATTGTGTTGCGACAGCAAAATCGCGTTGGAAAGACCGACATATCCGATACCTGCTACTGCTATTTTCACATTTATTTCCTCCAAATCATTTCTATTGTGCCGTGTGTCAGTTGTTACAAGTATATCACAATTTTACCAAATATTTCAATGCCGGAATAAATTGGCTGTTTCTTACTTCTGAACCACTGCTATATAATGGCGGCCGTTGCTGCTTATGGTAAACATGGACTGCCCATCACTCATAATGGTAAAACGCCCCACCTCTGACAGCTTGCCCGTCACATCATTATAGCAGTACAGAACGGCCTGTTTCCCCGCGTTCTTCACGCCCCATCCGATGTGAATGTTCACCGGAGCCGGAAATTCTCCCGTATTCGTAAGGTCAAATGCGCGTGTCGCCTCGGCTTTTTCCTTTATCCGGGCAAGCACCGCTTCCGGAATCTCTGCCTTATAGGAAACAATGACGCTCCATGGTGTAACGGATGGCTTCACATTTGCCCCCTGTATGCTGAATACCAAATCACTGTCTATATGAAACGCGCACAGGATATTCCTGCCGGCAAGCTTATTCAGCGTTTCCACGGAAACCGAGAACCTGCACCCCGTGAGAATATCTGCCGCACCGCCCTCCGGTACGGTATCCAACAGGGCGTCTGCCGCTGCCCAATTCACCTCTCGAATGGTTTCCTCCGGCTGTACATTGTCAGGGTCAAAGAAATTTACCGTATAGGATAAGTTGATTCCGCCTCCCGTAATCGTTACCGCAAACGAATCTCCCGCCTGATACTTTCCAACGCCGTCGGGACGGAAAATAATACATCCCTTTTGTCCGTAACCGCCATTATCCACGTTGAAATATCCGTTTGAACCGCCGGCGGAAAAATTC
>CAMWYL010000262.1 GCA_947178465.1 uncultured Lachnospiraceae bacterium
CTTCCCATAAGAAATCCTGTATTTTTTTCCATACCTTTTCTGTACACTGACCCAGTTTTTGGAGGATATATCCTCCACATACCAGGTATCCTTCGTATAATTTAAGACTGCATGTTCCACATCAATCATACCGGCATAGTCTGTATGGTCGAGGTTGACCGTCACATGGTTTTCACCCACATCACGACCGATTACAATTCCGTTCTTCCCATAAATGTCCCATATCGCGAGATCTCCGCCCTCCTCATTCAAAAGCACCAGCTCCGTGGGCGTTTCCAACGGCACAAACCGGTTCCTGTCCTCTTTTGTCCGCTCCGTTACCGGAAGCATCATATGGAGTATACCTATGCCCACGGCCGCCCCTGCCCACGGCCAGCCTGCGCGCAGCCCCATTCTATAGCAGAGCAGCCCTGCGATTATCATACACAGCAGGGCGGACACATAATTCAGTTTTCTTACCATATCGCTCCCCTACCTCTTCATGTTTCCCATAAAAGCTTCAAAAAGCTTTGTCGTGTCCAATGGATTGCCTGCCTTCCTATCGGGATTCAATTTCCCCTCGTTTACTACTTCCTTGGTTCTCGGGTTAAATCCAAAGAAGGCTTCAAAGCTTTCCGTTATGTCCTCAAAATTTACTTTTCCGGCACGCTCAGCAGTCTCGGATGCCTTCGTATGACTTTCATTTGTGTTCTTTTGAGTCCGGCTGCCAAGCTCTTCATCATACTTGCGGCGTTTCTTTGGATCCGAGAGAATTGTATATGCCTCTGTTATTTCCTTGAACCGCGACTCGCATTCCCGGTCGCCCGGATGTGCGTCCGGATGATACTTCTTTGCCAATTTCCGGTACGCGGATTTGATTTCCCCTTCGGATGCCTGTCTTGATACCTGCAGGACATGATACCAGTCTGTCATTTTATAACCATGCTCCTTTCAAAGTCCGCCGCCTTTCCTTTTATGGCTGTCCAAAATATTTTGCGGTGCGGAAACTACTTTGGACGGCCATAAATCACATACTCCAATTTTTAAGGAAAGGCACATCGACACTACGATATGCCTTTCCCTGTGCCCTACCGGCCATCAGGCGCCAATATAACCGCCTTCAATAGCAATGGTATCCAGCTTGTCTTTTTTCTGCTTAATGACAATCGTGAACTGCCCGATGCCGTCGCCGTTAGAGAAATCCTCCTTGTAATCAACCACGAACGCGCGCGGGAAGCTGTACTTGCGCTCCACGATTCCGGCACTTATAACCTCTACCTCTACCTGCCTGTAAGCTGCCGCTTCCTCTGCGGGAACCACAGACCACAATGCAAGCTGTCTGGTGCTGTCAAACGGGTCCCCGTCTGTCGCCACCAGAATTTTTCCGGTAATCTCCAGCGTGCTTCCGACATCCTTCGTTCTCGCGTTGGAATCTAACGGAATATCCGTACGGAACTTTATCTTCTGTACACAATCCTTTGCAACCTCAAAGCTGTTTGCTCCATTTACCTTTACACGTAATGACATATGTATCCACCTCCTTATTCACCAAATCCGCCTTCGATGCCGGTCCGTCCGGTCAAATCCTTCTTCTGCTTCACATGCAGATAGAATTCGCCTACGCCCGTCTCGTCGTCAAGCTCTTCCTCATACTCCATGACAAACGCATTGGGAAGCGTATACTGTCTTACCACCTGGTTGGCAGCTACCACATCTACCTTTACATTTCTGTAAGCATCTGCGCTCTCGCTTGGTACCACGCTCCACTTTGCCAGATTAAGCGTACCATCCTGCGCCTCTGCCCCAAGGGAGAATAACATCTTTCCGCGTATTTTCATTGCGGTTCCGTTATCCGTTGCCCTCGCATTGGAATCCTTGGGAATCTCCGAAGAGAACTCCACGCTTGTTACACACTGTTCCGTCAGGTTCACCGGACCTGATCCATCAATTGTTACCCTGAAACCCATAGCTTTACCTCCTTATAAACAATCTGGGCCTTGCATTATACCCCGGAAATACGATTGATCTGTACTTCCAAATTCCTTGGACTGCCATTGAAGGAAAGGGTCAGCTCACAGATACCGTTCACATCGTTGATACTGTAATCCAAATTGTCCCCTTCCGTGATAATTGCATTAATGCAGTCCTGTTTTGCAAGCCACTTGCTCTTCTGACTCTTGGGATTATTCGAGAAGAAATCGCGGATATTGTCTTCCTTGAAATCTCCCGTCACATATCTCAGAATCCTTTCGATATAAGTAGTGACCTGCGTTTTATATACCGGCTCATAGGTTGAGCTCTCCGTATCATACAGAAGATTTCTCGCCTTATAAACCGTTATATTCGTAATTGCCGCCCCATCCCGGGACGCATTCTCTGAAGCAAACACCCAACCGAAATTTTTCTGGTTAATCTGTGTCTTAATCGTATTGGTGAACCCTGTAATCTCCTTGGGCATGGTTGTATATGCCATCAGCGAATGATTCCCTGCCTCGACATCAAATCGTACACCGGGCAGTTCCAAATCAGTCCTTGTTTTTGTCATGTTAAAATGGTTCTTTAAATACTCCGGACACTGGCATGCCGCCCGGAATCCTGCTGCCACATAGGCGCCGCTTATATAGACTCCTTCAATCCAGAGTCTTATGATATCCTCTTTCTCCTCCGAAAGCTCCACGCCATTCTCATCCGTGATATGCATCCTGCTGTCAAGCACCACCCCTGACTTATTCTTGGGAAGCACCGTAAAGTTCGGAAGCACCGGTATCGCAAATTCACTGTATGGTTTCCCAATCAGCGGCGCGCAACGCTCAATCATCTTTTCGATGCCTTCCGCCGCAACGGCATTGAAGGTCGTCTCTTCCCTGTTTTCAAAGGAGAAAAACGTCTCCACCCTGTAATCCTTAAAGACATTCAGGAGCGTGCTCAACGCCTCCATGCTGTATACATCCGTCCCCGCCTTCTTGACATTTCCCTGGAAACGCTCCCTGTGGATTTTGTTGGTCACATTCTGGCTCCATGACAGATTCGGATAGATTGCGTACCATATCGTGTCGTTGAAATTATTCTTGCTGTTCGTTGTATTCAAATATGTAATCAGCCTGGGGATATTCGGGCTTTTCGCCATAATCTCCGGTGAGATATTGGCAACCAAAAGTGTCGGCGGCATCCCCTTTGTCTTGGTCTTATACTGGTCAAAGAACATCCTGATACCCAAGAGCTTTTCCACCAGCGGCTTTACCACCTTGATAAAATTGTCCTTTGAGGTGCGATAAAACTCGAGATAAGAATTATAGTTTGCCACCTCTGTTTCCACATCAATCTCTGTCGGTGTTATCGCAGTCAGCGGGCAGAAGGTCCGCACCACAAGGTTCTGTACATAATCATTTGGAGACTCGTTCACTGACTGATAATCGTCTGCGAGAACCTCAACCAGACCGGCCGTCACCTCGTCATCCACAACTGCCAGACTTGTAGACTCTTCCTTTGGCGCCTCCAAAATCTTCAGTTCTCCGTTGTCTCCCATTGTAAGAACACCTGCAACGACACCCTTGCCGCCTTTTTCCTGTCCGCCGTTTCCCAACAGAAGGCGCGTCTTGATATCTTCAATCGCAAGCGGCAACATTGCCATAATATTATTATAGTTTTTGCTGGCATCCTCAAACAGGAGGTTCAGCTTGTCCCCTAAATCGAGCTTGGCCGGGTCCCCGTCTTCCAGATTGGAATATTTCTGATAATTGTACTGGATTTCTTTGCGCACCAGCTTGATGTCCTCCATCACCTTCTTGGGGGAAATCATCTCCAGAAGCTGCTCAAAATGAAATTCCACATTCAACAGCCCCTGCGCTTTCCTTGATTCCATGACTGTCAGGATTGTTTTGAAAAAGCTGTCGTAATCATTGAGGTTGATTGCCGTCAGCATGGAGGCGGGAATCGTCTCGGGACGCTCCAACGTGTATCTGACCGACTGTGAATTCGCGTCAAAGAAGGACCAGACGGTGGGCTCAAATTTGCGCTCCATTTCCTCATAGCTGTGACATTCCAGATGCTGGTTGATTTCCCGCATCTGATCATCACTCAGGCTGTCGAGACCTTTCACATCCCCAACCAGTGTCAGTAAATCCATTTTGTCCGGATTAATCATGTCCAGAAGCAGTGTGCGGTTCGTTTGGTTGATTATCTCCATTTCCTTTCACTCCTTATATTTTCATTAATTTTAGTTCCTTTTTCATTGCTCAATACATTTCTGACGGTTTTAGTTCCCTATACTGAAAAGTCAATTCACTGATTTCATCCTCAAATGCGACATCGACCTTTGCCCCTGCAAAAAGCTGATAGCTCTTCTTTTTCATAAGAATTTCCCCGCTCTTCATAATGCAACAGTCCGACTGGTTGGTCAGGATGATGCTGTGCCCCTGTCCTGAGCTTATATAAATGCGGTCGGCGCGATCGAAAACTTCCCTGACGCCGCAACCGTTAAGGATCTCAGACATGGAGCTTACCCTTGTGGACGGCAGACGGAACAGGTCGTATGACAATGGACTGATATCATATCCCGACGCCGTTCTTGTGATGTAAATGTTCAGCCGTCCCACATAGCTGGATTTCCCCGGCTCCGGACGTCCGTCATTGTCCGGAACCACCACCGGACGTTTGGACTTTCTCAATCTGACTGCCACCACCACAATCAAAATCACAAGTACCACTGACAAAAGCGCGATGCCATATGTCATCCACGGAAATTCCTCCGGCTCCTCCACGGGAAGTGCAGGCGGCGCTTCCAACACCACCTTTACGGTATCTATCCCTAATACATTTGCCGGAAACTCTGTGCAGATAAAAGATACCTTCTTTTCTGACGCTTCTGTCACAATCTCATGCATCTGAAGCTGCCCGTCTTCCAACGTGCCTTCCCTGATTTCTCCCGCTGTCTCCACCGACAGTCTGCTGTGTGCGAAATATGCCTCTGTCCGCAGCCGGATCTTGTCATTCTCCATATCATAAAATGTATA
>CAMWYL010000263.1 GCA_947178465.1 uncultured Lachnospiraceae bacterium
GCGCGTGTGAGATGGTTGCGGAGATATTGCAATATATCGCGGGCGGCGTAAAGGTGCGCAGCAATGAGGCTGACTGCATGTATTCGGGAATTGTGATAGATACCAATAATTTTACGGCCAAAACAGGCGTCAGAACCTTTGAGGCGGCAGCGTTTCTGAGGCGCTGTGGCGCGGATGTGACGCGTGTGAGGAAGATGTTCCGCGATGGTGCAAACGAGTACAAGGCTAAGGCGGAGGCCGTCAGAAACGCAGAGATATTCCGCAATGCTTACGCGGTGGGTATCTGTCCTGCGGAGGGCTTGGACAGCCCTACGGAAATCGGCGCGCAGGCGGCGAATGAGCTGCTTGATATCAGCGGGATTAAGGCCAGCTTTGTCGTGACAGAGTACAATGGGAAGATGTATATATCCGCCCGCTCAATCGACGAGGTGAATGTGCAGATTATCATGGAACGTCTCGGCGGCGGCGGACATATGAATATGGCGGGCGCACAGATGACGGATGTGTCTGCGGAGCGTGTAATTACGATTATTAAGACAACGATTAATGAGATGCTGGAGGAAGGTGCAATATAATGAAAATCATTTTATTGGAGGATGTAAAGTCCGTAGGAAAAAAGGGAGAACTGGTAGAGATTAAGGATGGTTATGCAAAGAATTTTATTATTCCGAAGAAGCTTGGCATAGAGGCGACCAATGCCAATATGAATAATTTAAAGCTGCAAAAGAAGAACGAGGAAAAGATTGCACAGGAGCAGCTTGAGAGCGCACAGGCCTTGGCCGCAGAGATAGAAAAGATGACAGTGAAGCTTGAGATTAAGGCCGGCGAGGGTGGAAAAACCTTCGGTTCCGTTTCCTCCAAGGAAATTGCCAAGGCGGTCTCTGACCAATACGGCAAAGAAATCGACAAGAAGAAGATTCAAATGCCTGAGGACGCGATAAAGACTGCGGGCGTGCACGAGGTGGTTGTCAAGCTTCATCCTAAAGTATCCGCAAAATTAAAGGTACAGGTGGCAAGTGTATAGGGGGTTTAGAGCATGCCTGAAATGGATGAGGCGGTTTTAAAAAGAATCCTGCCTCACAGCATAGAGGCGGAGCAATCGGTCATAGGCGCGATGCTTATGGACAAGGATGCCATCACGATTGCGAGCGAGCAGATAACGGGGGAAGATTTTTACGGAAAACAGTACGGGATCCTGTTTGATGCGATGGCGGAGCTGAACGACGAAGGGAAGCCGGTTGATCTGGTGACGCTTCAGAATCGTTTGAAGGAAAAGGGTGTACCGCCCGAGATATCCGGTATGGAATACATAAGGGATGTCATGTCTGCAGTGCCGACCTCGGCAAATATCAAGTATTACGCGAATATTGTTGCGGAGAAATCGACGCTCAGAAAGCTGATACGCGTGAATGAGGAAATTGCCAATCATTGCTATTCGCAGAAGGACTCGTTGGAGGTTATTCTTGAGGAAACCGAGAAGAAGGTCTTTGAGATTGCTCAGAAGCGCAACAGCGGCGACTTTGTTCCCATCAGACAGGTTGTTATGAATGCGATGAACATGATCGAGGAGGCTTCTAAGAATAAAGGTGCCGTTACCGGAATTGCGACCGGATTTCTGGATTTGGATTACAAGACGGCGGGGATGCAGCCCTCCGATCTGATATTGATTGCGGCGCGTCCTTCCATGGGAAAGACGGCGTTTGTGTTGAATATCGCACAGCATGTGGCTTTTAAGGAAAATAAGGCTGTAGCGATATTTTCGCTGGAAATGTCCAAGGAGCAGCTTGTAAACCGTCTGCTTTCCTTAGAGTCAAAGGTCAATTCGCAGGCGATACGAACCGGCAATATGAAGGATGATGAGTGGGAGCGCCTGATAGAGGGCGCGGATGTAATCGGCAAATCGCAGCTTTTGATTGATGACACGCCGGGCATCAGCATGGGAGAGCTTCGCTCCAAGTGCCGCAAGTTCAAGCTGGAATATGACCTTCAGATGGTCATTATTGACTATTTGCAGCTGATGACAGGTTCCGGAAAGACGGAGTCGCGGCAGCAGGAGATTTCCGATATATCAAGATCGTTAAAGGCATTGGCGCGTGAGCTGCATGTGCCGGTTATCGCCCTGTCGCAGCTTTCACGTGCGGTGGAGCAGCGTCCCGAGCACAGGCCGATGTTGTCGGACCTGCGTGAATCCGGTGCGATTGAACAGGATGCGGACGTAGTAATGTTCATTTACCGTGACGATTATTATAATAAAGACACAGAGTTGAAGAACGTGGCCGAGATTATCATTGCGAAGCAGAGAAACGGCGCAATCGGCACGATAAATCTCGCATGGCTGCCGGATTATACGCAGTTTGCGAATTTGGCGAAATAAAGCAGGTTAAATACATAGTTTAACACATACAAAAGAGGACATGAGTAAGACATGCCCTCTTTTTATGCGCAGGGGTGCAGAAAGGAGTAAAGAAATGGTAAAGGAAAGGTATTTAATCAACGAGGCTGCAAAAGAGGTGCATGTGGAGTCGCATGTGCTAAGATACTGGGAGGAGGAGCTGGGGCTTCCGATCAAGCGAAATGAGCAGGGGCACCGGATTTATACGCAGGAGGATGTGGACAGGTTTATCAGGATAAAGGATTTGAAGGATCAGGGATTACAGTTGAAAGCAGTTCGGACACTTCTGGGACAATCTCTGGATGAACGGCGGGAAAATCCTTTCGCACAAAAGCAATTGACAAAAATAGGGAAGAATGGAGACATGAAGGTGATACAGTTAAAGTCCGGCGACGAGCTGAAATGGAAGGAATTGAAGAGTGAACGCCATATGGCAGAAGGAAAGGAGCAGCACAGGGAGAGCACGGAGCGACAGGAGCTTGCGATACAGATTAAGGATATGGAGAATACCGATGACGAGGCGCTTTCGGTGCAGGACGAGAATCAGAAGGAACAAATGGTACGACTTCAATATCTGTTTCAGAAGCTGATCAAGGAGGTCGTGACAGAAAACAATGAGACGATGGTAAACGATATCACGCAGAAAGTTACGGGTACGATACGGGAGGACCTTTGCAAGGAGTTGGATTATCAGTTCCGCCTGCTGGAGGAGCATGAGGAGCAGAGGGCGAATGCCAAGAAGGAACAAGAGGAGAAGCGGGACGAGGAGTATTATAAGCGAATCGACGAGCTGTTGCGCCAATACAGCGGTAAGTTCAAGGCGCCCAAGGAAAAACCCGTGAAGGAAAAGGTGTCGCGGTTTCCCAAGCAGAAGGTTCAGAAGCCTAAGAAAGAATTTCATTTCCTGAAGCGCGCGGCACAAAGTGAATAAAAATCGAGTACAAATGCAATGATATCATTGCATTTGTACTCGATTGCAAAAAGCTTCGCTTTTTGTTGAAATGTTTCACACTGTCATAAACCCTAAAATGGTATAATTTCCCACAAATTCCTGCAGTTATGAAAAAACGCCGTACCTCGAAGCACGGCGTTTTTGTCGTATGTTTATGCCTGGTCGATAGATCCCGTAGGGCAAGCTCCTGCACAGGAACCGCAATCAATACACTTGTCAGCGTCGATTTCGAATTTTCCGTCACCCATGCTGATAGCGCCTACCGGGCACTGGCTTTCACAAGCGCCGCAACAAACGCAAGCGTCAGAAATCTGGTATGCCATAATAATAACCTCCTTATATCAATAAAATCGCAGTATTTCAGCTGTAAAGGCAGCTGTATGATAAGCACGAGAGGCAATCGCCCAAGCAATACTTATCAATACTGATATTTTAATATAAAATATTGTGAAATACAAGGCATAAAGCATAAAATAATGCAAAGTATACGATTAAATACAAGGAGGTCGCAGACATAAACGGAATTATTTCTCAATCGGGATTCCGCGTCGCTCCTTGATGCCATTGAGAATATACTGTTTCAGTTCTGGCACGCGGTTCTTGTCCATCTCCGGTACGCCTTCAAGGCGGTATTTCATGCCAAGCTCGTCGTACTTCTTCTTTCCCATCGTGTGGTAGGGGAGGACATCCAGTGCTTTAAGATTGCTCAGACCGCCGATAAAATACCCCAGACGGCGCAAATCCTCGGGGTCATCCGTAAGCCCCGGCACCACCACGTGGCGGATCCATACATCCACATGCATTTTGTCAAGATATTCCGCAAACGCTAAAATGCCCTCGTTTGGCTGCTTTACAAGCTCCTTATGCTTCTCGGGGTCAATATGCTTGATATCGAGCATTACCAAGTCCGTCACAGCACACAGCTTATCAAGCTTCGCAAGCCATTCAGGATTGCCGTTCGGCTTGTAGGCGATTCCGGAGCTGTCGAGACAGGTATGGATCCCGCGCTCATGTGCCAGCGTAAAAAGCTCCAGCAGAAAGTCAAGCTGCATCAGCGGCTCACCGCCGGTAACGGTGATGCCGCCGCCTTTATAGAAGGGCTTGTTGCGTTCATAATTCTCAAGGATTTCCTCGGGCTCCATAAGTGTGCCGCCGTTCATTTCCCATGTGTCGGGATTATGACAGTAGGCGCATCGCATCGGGCAGCCCTGAACAAATACAACGTAACGGACACCGGGACCGTCAACGGTACCAAATGATTCTAATGAGTGAATTCTTCCTTTCATAACTGTACCACCTCGTTCTTGTTCCGCAGCTTTTGGCCGGGAGTAATGATTGTTATCTAAGTAGTATTATAACCTATATCGGGAAAATAGTAACCTGTTTTTATTATTTTGATGAATTTGATTCCACGTTGCTTGTGGCGGGGTTTTGACTTGGTATGCGGTTCATGCTTTAAAATGGTATTTCAGGAAATAAATATATTTCAGAAAATATTTATGGAAGAAAAAAGAGATGTGTGATATAGTTTTTTTGATGATTTTGAAAAATATATTGCGAATAAAATAACAACTTTACAGTATTACAATAATGTAGTACACTAAATGTAGCTACAGAAAGGAAGCATGGGGTAGCGTATATGGATG
>CAMWYL010000264.1 GCA_947178465.1 uncultured Lachnospiraceae bacterium
ATTACAATATGCCTTATATCAAAAATACACTGCAAACAGGGAAGCAATACATTTTTCGCGGGCACGTACTGCTGAAACGTAACCGAATAACCATGGAACAGCCTAAAATCGTAAGCCCGCAAGAGTTCACACAAAATCTGCACAGACTTGCGCCTGTTTATCCGACAACAAAGGGACTTACGATCAGTGCGGTTACTAAGGCAATGCATGCTGCGTTGAACGCGCTTTCATTAGAGGAGGATTATATTCCCGCAGCGCTTCGGCAGACGTATGGAATTGTGGATTACCGCTCCGCATTGATGGGCATTCATTTCCCATCAGACCGCGCAGAGCTGCTTGCAGCGAGAAAGCGGCTTGTCTTTGAGGAATTTCTGTTTTTTATTGTATCGGTGCTGATTTTGAAGGATATGTCTGAGCGTGAGGTCAATGACTGTCCGATGATGCGGATTGATGCGTGTGCGAACTTTATTGAGAAGCTTCCTTATCAGTTGACCGGTGCACAGAAGCGGGTATGGGCACAGCTTGAGAAGGATATGTGTTCCGTGCATCTGATGAACCGTCTGGTTCAGGGAGATGTTGGCTCAGGAAAAACCATTGTCGCGATTTTGGCAATGCTGATGTGTGTGATGAATCATCGTCAGGCGGCTTTTATGGCTCCGACGGAGGTTCTTGCCAAACAGCATTTTGAAGCCGTGTCAGCGCTTGTCAACGACTATAATCTGCCTTTTAAGCCCGTGCTCCTGACCGGTTCTCTCACCGCAAGGGAAAAGCGCTCCGCCAAGGAGCATATCAGCATGGGAACACGCAATGTCATTATCGGTACACAGGCTTTGATACAGGAGGATGTTACCTATTATGACCTGGGGCTGGTTATCACCGATGAGCAGCACCGCTTTGGGGTAAAGCAGCGGGAAACGCTCGCGCAGAAGGGATTGCAGCCGCACATTCTGGTCATGAGTGCGACGCCGATACCGCGAACGCTCGCTCTGATTTTATACGGTGATTTGGATATTTCCGTTATGGATGAGCTGCCTTCCAATCGTCTCCCGATCAAGAACTGTGTTGTAAATACCAACTATCGGAAAAAGGCGTATGAATTCATCGCAAAGGAAGTCGAAAAGGGACGGCAGGCCTATGTAATCTGCCCGATGGTGGAAGCAAACGAGGAGCTGATGGGGGATCAGCCGGTACTTGAAAATGTCATGGACTATACGGAAACCCTGCGGAGGGCGCTTCCCGATACTGTCAGGGTAGCGTATCTTCACGGACAGATGCGCCCAAAGGATAAAAATGGTGTGATGGAGGCTTTTGCTGCCCATGATATAGACGTGCTGGTATCCACGACTGTAATAGAAGTCGGAATCAATGTCCCCAACGCTACGGTAATGATGGTGGAGAATTCTGAACGCTTCGGCTTGGCGCAGCTTCATCAGCTGCGAGGGCGTGTCGGAAGAGGGGAACATCAGTCCTATTGTATCTTTATCAGCACTTCCGATCAGGAGGATACCCTGGAGCGCTTACAGGTTCTAAATAAGTCCAATGACGGATTTTTCATCTCCTCAGAGGACATGCGTCTGAGGGGCCCGGGTGATTTGTTCGGAATCCGACAGAGCGGACAATTTCAGTTCCGACTTGGAGATATTTACCAGGATGCAGGTGTCCTGCAGGATGCGCAGAGCTGCGCCACAGCCCTTTATAAAGCTTACGTTGCCAACGGAAAGCTGCCGCCACTTGAACATGAGCTGTTTTGGCGGCATTATGAGGACATCAGTCACAATACGGTTGATGCCGGAATCCTATAACATCAAGTGTTGACTTTACGCATATCTAAAGTTATTATGATAATAGCGCTATAAACAGAAAGGAGCTTGGCTATTACATGTCAAAAGTAGCAGTGGTTACGGATAGTAACAGTGGTATTACACAGGCGCAGGCACAGGAGCTTGGGATCCGTGTCCTTCCGATGCCTTTTATGATTGACGGCAAGACCTATTATGAAGAGATAACGCTCAGCAGAGCGGAATTCTATCAGAAGCTTGCCGGCAATGCAGATATTTCCACATCTCAGCCGTCGCCGGATTCCATTCTGGAGCTGTGGGATGAGCTTTTGAATGAATATGACGAGGTGGTTCATATTCCAATGTCCAGCGGACTGAGCGGTTCCTGCCAGACTGCCGTAATGTTGTCGCAGGATTATGACGGCAAGGTGCATGTCGTAAATAACCAGCGGATTTCCGTTACCCAGAGACAGTCCGTTCTGGATGCGGTTGCGCTTGTAAAAGAAGACAAGAGCGGCAGTGAAATAAAAGAAATTCTTGAAAACGACAAATTCAATTCCAGCATCTATATTATGATTGATACGCTTTATTATTTAAAGAAGGGCGGAAGAGTAACGCCTGCTGCAGCCGCACTGGGTACGCTGCTTAAGCTGAAACCGGTACTTCAGATCCAAGGGGAGAAGCTGGATGCCTTTGCGAAGGCAAGAACTGTTAATCAGGCGAAGTCGATTATGATAAACGCAGTGAAAAGCGATATTGAGAAGCGGTTTGGCGGAATTTCTCCGGACAATGAAATCTATCTGGAAATTGCACATACTGAGAATGAAGAAGCAGCAAAGCTTTTCAAGGAGGAGATTCAGGCACAGTTTCCTGATTATCCGATTTATATTGACCATTTGTCTCTCAGTGTATCCTGCCATATCGGACCGGGCTCTCTGGCGTTGGCATGTTGCAAAAAATTAGTATGATCTACGCGGGCTTGCGTTTGCGCGCACTTGACACAAGCCTGTTATATATAAAAAGGACAAACGTGCGCAGAAAAGGGGATGAATATGGCAAAAAAACGTAACATTATTGTAGGACAGTCGGGAGGTCCCACTTCCGTAATCAATTCCAGTCTGGCGGGGGTTTACAAGACCGCAAAAGAGCGTGGCTTCCACAAGGTATATGGAATGCTGCATGGGATTCAAGGGTTATTGGATGAAAAATATGTTGACTTGTCGACACAGATTCACAATGATATGGATGTTGAACTGTTAAAGCGCACACCGTCGGCATTCTTAGGCTCCTGCCGTTATAAGCTTCCGGAAATCCACGAAAATCCGGAGATTTATGATACAATTTTCAAGATTTTGGATAAGCTGTCCATTGATGCGTTTATTTACATCGGCGGAAATGATTCGATGGATACCATCAAGAAGTTGTCTGATTATGCGATTATCAAGGGACATTCGCAGAAGTTTTTGGGGGTACCGAAGACAATTGATAATGATTTGGCTCTTACAGACCATACTCCGGGCTTTGGAAGTGCGGCAAAGTATATTGCAACCTCGACCAAGGAGGTTATCAGAGATGCATTAGGTCTGACCTACAATAAAGAGATGATTACCGTGATTGAGGTCATGGGTCGAAACGCGGGCTGGCTCACCGGGGCAACCGCGCTTGCCAGAACAGAAGAGTGCGACGGTCCGGATTTAATCTATCTGCCGGAGGTTGCCTTTGATATTGATAAATTCGAGAAAAAGGTGCGCGAGCTGTTAAAGAAGAAAATCTCTATTGTCATTGCCGTATCTGAGGGAATTAAGCTGGCGGACGGCAGATATGTCTGCGAGCTGTCAGGCGGCGCGGATTACGTGGATGCTTTCGGACATAAACAGCTTCAGGGTACGGCCGCGTATCTGGCAAGCTTTCTGGGCGCGGAAATCGGTTGCAAGACACGAAGCATTGAGTTTTCCACCTTGCAGAGAAGTGCGTCGCATATGGCGTCCCGCGTGGATGTGGATGAAGCTTTTATGGTTGGCGGTGCCGCTGTAAAGGCTGCTGATGAGGGAGATACCGGAAAGATGGTAGTCATTGATCGCGTTTCCGATGACCCTTATATGAGCGCGGCAGGTATTTATGATGTTCACAGGATTGCAAATAACGAGAAGCTGGTTCCCCGTTCCTGGATGAACAAAGAGGGAAATTATGTTACGGATGAGTTTATCAATTATATTGAGCCGTTGATTCGCGGAGATTATCAGCCATTCATGGTAAACGGTCTGCCGCAGCATCTGGTATTGCGGACAAAGTAAACGATAGGAGTGCTGCGATGAGAAGACATATCGTGCAAGCAATCATTGGTACAATGATAAGTCTGTCCTTGCTGACAGCCTGTGGAAGCAGGGAAGCAGCATCCGCTGATTCGGAGCTGTCTGTATTCTCTTATGAAACAGAAAGCGCAATCGGAAAAGCAATGGCAACAGAGCCTGTTTACTGCATTAGTGAAGAAGCTTTCTTTGACAATGGCGGGTATGTATTCGGACTCCGATTCCAATACGAATATGACACGCACGGCAATAAGGTGAAACAGACAACGTATGACAGCTTCGGGAAAGTCAGTAATTGGAGCGAGTATGAATATACGGCCGACAGGTCCGGATGCAGCGTAAAGAAGACCACATACAACCAAAGCGGTGCGAAAACGTCTGTGGAATACGGATATGATGCAGGCGGTGATATGACAGAGCGTATCTGCTACAGGGGAAACGATCTTCTTCGGACAAAGTTCTTTGACGCCCAAGCAGAAAGCTGCATGATGCTCCGGATTCTGTATCAGGCCAAGGCGGCCGCAGACAAGAATGAGGTTCTTCGCTATATCAGCTATGACAATGATGTGGTAACGGAGTTTGCGACGGCCCGATATGACGCGGCCGGGAACAGAATAGAGGAAAACATCTACTTTGCGGACGGTTCCCTGATGTACGCCTATGAGTATGAATATGACGCATCCGGAAATATAACAAAGGAAGCTGTCTATGACGCAAACGGTACCTTGCTGAATACGGCGCAATTTGAATACCTCTATGATGAATACGGAAATGTTCTTGAGAAAACGGAATATCAGGATGGAGATTTCACTGCGCTGATTAAGTACAGCTATATTGAAGTGTAAATTTTTCAAGTGATATATGATATCACATTTTTCCATAACTTAAGAAAAATCCGAGTG
>CAMWYL010000265.1 GCA_947178465.1 uncultured Lachnospiraceae bacterium
TAACAGACCATGAAGGAGTTGGAATTAAAGTACGGTTGTAATCCGAATCAGAAGCCGTCAAGAATTTTTATGAAGGAAGAAAACAATTCCGGCGAGCTTCCGATAGAGGTTTTGAACGGAAAACCGGGATATATCAATTTCCTGGATGCCTTTAACGGATGGCAGCTTGTAAAGGAGCTGAAAAAAGCGACAGGGCTTCCGGCAGCAACCTCCTTTAAGCACGTATCTCCGGCAGGAGCGGCGGTAGGTCTGCCGTTGAATGAGGTGGAGAGAAAGATTTATTGGGTAGATGATATGGGCGAGCTTTCTCCGCTTGCATGTGCATATGCAAGGGCAAGAGGCGCAGACAGAATGTCATCCTTTGGCGATTTTATTTCCTTATCGGATGTATGTGATGTGTCTACGGCAAAGCTCATCAAGCGTGAGGTTTCGGACGGTATTATCGCACCAGGGTATGAGCCGGAGGCACTGGAAATCCTGAAGGCAAAGAAAAAGGGCAATTATGCCGTAATCCAAATTGATCCGGATTATGTTCCCGCGGAGGTGGAGTATAAGGACGTTTACGGTGTTACCTTTGAGCAGGGAAGAAACGAGCTTGTGATTGACGATGCGCTTTTTGCAAATGTCGTTACGGAGAATAAGGAGATTCCCGAGCAGGCGAAGATTGATCTTGCAATCGCGATGATTACATTAAAATATACGCAGTCCAATTCCGTATGCTATGCGAAGGGCGGACAGGCAATCGGTATCGGGGCAGGACAGCAGTCGCGCATCCATTGTACAAGGCTTGCGGGAAGCAAAGCGGATAATTGGTTCCTGCGTCAGTCTCCGAAGGTTTTAAGCCTTCCGTTTAAGGAGAATATCGGTCGTGCGGACAGAGACAACACCATTGATGTTTATATGAGTGATGATTATATGGATGTACTTGCTGACGGAACATGGGAGAACTTCTTTACCGAGAAGCCGGAGGTGCTTACGAGAGAGGAAAAGCGGGCATGGCTTGATAAGATGACGGATGTTGCTCTTGGTTCGGATGCGTTCTTCCCGTTTGGCGATAATATTGAACGGGCGCATAAGAGCGGTGTGAAATATATTGCGCAGCCGGGTGGTTCCATTCGGGACGACAATGTAATCGAAACCTGTAATAAATATGACATGGCGATGTGCTTTACGGGTATCAGACTCTTCCATCATTAAAAAGTCATGTGGGCTTGTTGTAAATGCAGCTTTCAGTAAAATTTTCGGAAAGGCAGGGTGCGGCGATGATAACAGAGAATAAAACATGGATTGCGGATAATGGGGACGGGACCTACACCAACCCGATATTGTATACGGATTACTCTGATCCGGATGTATGCCGGGTTGGCGAAGATTATTTTATGACGGCTTCCAGCTTTTGCAATGCACCGGGACTTCCGGTGCTTCATTCCAAGGATTTAGTGAATTGGAAGGTAATAAGCTATGCGGTGGATAAGGTGCCGGGCGAGCAGTATAATGTACCTTTACACGGCTGCGGCGTGTGGGCACCGGCGATTCGGTATCACGAGGGCGAGTTTATCATCTTTTTCCCGATGCCGGACGAGGGAATTTATGTGGTAAAGACCAAAGACCCTTGGGGAACATGGGATGAGCCGACCTGCCTGTTTTCAGGAAAGGGATGGATAGACCCCTGCCCGTTCTGGGATGACGACGGAAGGGCCTATATGGTATCCGGCTTTGCAAAGAGCCGGATCGGGTTTAAGAGTGTTCTGAACCTCTGCGAGATAACGCCGGACTGCCTGCATATGATGGATGAGGGAAAGCATATTTTTGACGGAAATGTCAATCAACAGGAGACCATAGAGGGGCCGAAGCTCTATAAGCGCAACGGCTATTATTATATTTTCGCGCCGGCGGGCGGTGTGAAGCAGGGCTGGCAAACGGTTCTGAGAAGCAAAGACATATGGGGACCGTATGAGTACCGAAATGTTCTGCTGCAGAAGGATACAGAGGTCAACGGGCCGCATCAGGGCGCGTGGGTGGATACGCCGACGGGTGAGGATTGGTTTGTTCATTTTCAGGATGTGTATGCTGCAGGCAGAATCGTGCATTTACAGCCGATGCGCTGGGTGGATGACTGGCCTGTTATCGGTGAAATCTCGGAGGAGGAGCTTGCGGCCGGAGAGGCAGCCGGAAAGCCTGTTATTACATATAGAAAGCCCAATGTAGGGGGCACTTACGATATTGTGAGCCCTGTCGCCGCGGATGAGTTTCAGGGAGATACGCTGGGACTGCAATGGCAGTGGAATGCCAATCCCGGAAAGAATTGGTATGCGTTGGAGGCAGGCAGTCTTACGCTGTATGCGGTTGAGAGAACGGCTGAATCGCTTTCCAATATACCGAATCTTTTGCTGCAGAAGTGGTGTATGCCTGAGTTCCGGGCGGAGACAAAGCTGGTGCTTTCTGACATGCAGTGCGGAGATACCGCGGGAATGGTAAGCATGGGTGTGACCTTTGGCGCGGTGGCTGTCGAGAAGAGAAATGACGCATTTGTCATAAAAACAATTGGCGGCGAGCAGAAGTTTGATAAGGAAAGGGCGTCGGCGACGGATACGGAGACCGTGATTCGGGAAATTCCCCTTGATACGCAGGTGATTTATTTCCGCAATCAGGTCGAGAAGGTGGAATCAACGAAGTTTAATTCCGACGGGCCGTATACTTTCCCGATTCCCGCAGAGGAAATCCGGTTCAGCTACAGCCTTGATGGGGAGACTTATGAGGAAGTATCTTGTTATCCCGCGAAGGCAGGACGATGGGTCGGTGTAAAGAACGGGATGTTCGCTTACCATGAAAATGCGGGGACGGCGGGCAAGGCGCGCTTTGCATATTTCCGTTTTGTATAAAGGAATTGTATAAGAAATTTGTATAAAAATATCGGGTAGCGGGAACTTTTTGCGGGAACTTTTGAAAAAGTTCTTGCTATTCGATAAAACATGTGATAAAATAATCGTTGTTGTGATAAGCATATCGTTACACATGCCGGTGTGGCGGAATGGCAGACGCATCAGACTCAAAATCTGACGGGGGCAACCCCGTGCCGGTTCAAGTCCGGCCACCGGCATTTCCTTTTAAACGGTTCAATCCCTTATAAATATTGGGATTGAGCCGTTTTGCTATGCTTCGTTTCAGGGGTTAATCAAGGTTGACCGATTTTTATTCCCGCGAGCAACGAGCCAAGTGACTGCCTGCAGACATTGTTATGGAAAATTTTTTTGAAAAATGTGGCAAAATGTTGAAATACATAAATTTTCGTTTGGCGGACAGAATAGTATTGTAACAAAAGTTTGTTACGATTTGTTATAATACGAAAACGGAGGATTGGATATGGATTTTTCGGATGGATTGCAGTCCGCGAGTTTTCCACTGGAGTATTCCTTCGGTCTTGCCGGGCAGGCAATGGAGAAGCATGGAAATCTTACGGAATATGAAAAGGAAAAATTACTTGCAGAGAGCAGCAAATCGGTGAAAAGCAAGGAAGAGATGGAAAGCCTGAAACAGAGAATAAGCGATGACAGCAGCGGTATGTTTTAACATACCGCTGTTTTTCATACAAAACACTTTAAAAATCGAAAAAGATAGTGTATTATAAATAAGAGTGTAAAAAAGCGTTGCCTTTTAAAGCCCTGCATTTTAAAACGCTGTTTTTTGAGGCTCCGCTTTTTGTTGAAATGACAGATGCTGTTACATTTTGGCGGCATAGAGGTAAAAATGGATTGTAAAGAAGCACAGAAATGCATCCGATTATTTTTGGCGGATGAGTTGAATATAGGAGAAGCGAAAAAGTTTGTGGATCATGTACGCTCCTGTAAGGACTGCATGGAGGAGCTCACAATAGAGTATCTTTTGTCGGAGGGTGTGAGCAGACTTGAAAACGCGGATGATATTGATGTAGAAAGTGAACTGGAAGAGAAGCTGAATCGTGTGATAAGCAGAAAAAGGGTACATAGTCAGCTAAAAGCCGGTCTTTTTTTGGTTGTGTTCATACTGATATGTATATTTTTGCTGGGAGGAGTTTAAGACTGTATGAGCAAGATTGTATTAATCGATGGTCATAGTATATTGAACAGGGCATTTTACGGGGTTCCCGCACTCACCAACGCGAAAGGGATGCACACAAATGCCATTTATGGTTTTTTGAATATTATGTTTAAAATATTGGAGGAGGAGCAGCCGGAATATCTGACGGTTGCGTTTGACGTGAGCGCGCCCACCTTCCGTCATAAGCTGTATCAGGAGTATAAGGGAACGCGCAAGCCGATGCCGGACGAGCTGCGGGAGCAGGTTCCGGTTATCAAGGAAGTGCTTCAGGCGATGGGCGTGAAAATCGTGGAAAAAGCAGGCTTTGAAGCGGACGATATCATGGGAACGATTGCGAAACGTTCCGAGCAGGCCGGAATGGAGGTCTCGCTTGTGTCGGGCGACCGTGATTTGCTGCAGATTGCTTCGGAGCATATCAAAATCCGCATTCCCAAGACGAAGGGCGGTAAAACGGAGATAGAGGATTATTATGCGAAGGACGTGCTTTCGGTCTATCAGGTAACACCACAGCAGTTTATAGAACTCAAGGCGCTGATGGGGGATACGGCGGATAACATTCCCGGAGTTCCGAAGGTCGGGGAGAAGACGGCGACGGAGCTTATGACGACATACGGCTCCATTGATAATATATATGCACATCTTGACGAGATTTCCAAGAAGAGCATTCGGGAAAGTCTTGCGGCGAATAGAGATCTTGCGGATTTAAGTAAGGTGTTGGCTACGATTGATACGAATGCCGAGATTGATTTTTCACAGGAGGAGGCACTGCTTGGCAATCTTTTCACACCGGAGGCTTATACGCTGTTCAAGCAGCTGTCCTTCAAAAATTTCCTTGACAAATTTGAGAAGGGGAATCAGAATGCAGGCGTTGATTTGGATCATGCGTTGGAGCTTGTTTACGTCAAGTC
>CAMWYL010000266.1 GCA_947178465.1 uncultured Lachnospiraceae bacterium
GCCTTATATAATGTGGCAATGACGCTTACCATTCGGTTTTTAAATCAGATGGATGAAGCGGGCCTTAATGTGACGGCGAGGGCATATGCGGCGCAGATTGCAAATTTTTCTTATTGCGCCGGTGCGGCATTGGCACAGGCCAATGCGATAATGACGGGGTGGAGGATTGGCGAGGGAGATTATGCGGCCTGCGACAAGGGTACGAAAAAAGCCGCCTGCATAGGAATATGCATAGGGGCGGGACTTGAGACCATATTTGCGCTGAGCGCAAACTACCTGATCCGGATATTTACAGATGATCCACAGATGATAGACTTGGTTGGAAAGCTTCTTGTGATTGATATTGTTCTTGAGATCGGGCGTGTGACGAATCTGGTATTCGGACAGGCGTTAAAGACCAGCGGAGATGCGCTTTTTACTACAATTATTGCAGTTGTGTTTATGTATATCTGCATGGTGGGAGGCACATGGTTCTTTGGAATACATCTGAATCTTTTGGCAGTGGGCGCTTACATAGGGCTTGCCGGCGATGAATGTGTGCGTGCGGTATGCATGTTCCTGCGCTGGCAGTCAGGAAAATGGAAGACGAAGAGCTTTATCAAGCATGAGAATAAAGTTTGAATGAAGGTCACTTTCAAACCGGAAGATATTTAAAAAATGCCCCCTGCCTGATAATTTTATCAGGCAGGGGGCGCTTTGTGCTGTAGAAAAGTACGCTGAAGTATTACAACGTCAGGCGCAGATGCCGCGGAAGTCCGTCAACCATGACAGGGGACAGCTCCGCCTGTATCAGCGGTCGGATATAATGGATTAATTCGTCGGACACATAGGTGTTATCGCGTGTAATCCACTCTAAGGGAACCTTTTTCTCAATATTTGCGATTTTATGTACATCCTGCGTGCCGGTGGTGCAGATATAAGGGTCTTCGGATACGCGGTCCAGCACGATAACCTTTCCGGTATCGCCCTCAAACGCGGCTTTTACAGCAGCGCCGCCTACCTGAAAGGCCTCTGTGATATCCACGCGCGAGGTCATGTGTGACGCGCAGCGCTGCAGTGTGCTCAATTCGATGGCACGTGTCTTGACGCCAAGCTCAGCGCCTACCTTGTCTGCAAGGAACTTTGCCGCGCCCTGAAGCTGCTTGTGCCCGAATGCGTCCACAAATTCCACATGGTCCTTCAGCTCGAAAACATAGCGGCCATCAGCGACCTTGATACCTTCCGACACGGCAATAACGACAGAACGCTTGTTCTGACAGAGTTTTTTGACCTTCTCCATAAACGCGTCAATGTCAAAAGCGACCTCCGGAAGGAAAATCATATCCACGCCCTCGCAGTCCTCACCGGCAGAAAGTGCGGTAGCGGCAGTCATCCATCCGGCGTTGCGCCCCATGATTTCAAGGATTGTAATGGTAGGATAATCGTATACAAGCCCGTCACGGATAATTTCCTTGGTGACGGATGCAATGTATTTGGCAGCGCTTCCAAAGCCCGGCGTGTGGTCCGTACATGCAAGGTCGTTGTCAATAGTCTTGGGAACGCCCATAAACTTAATATCACTGCTGATTAAGATAGCGTAATCGGAGAGCTTCTTAATCGTATCCATGGAGTCATTTCCGCCGATATAGAAAAAGGCTTCAATATTCAGCTCCTCCAAAATCTCGAAAATTTTGTCATAGATTTCCCTGCCATCGCGGATTTCAGGAAGCTTATAACGGCAGGAGCCAAGGAAGGAAGAGGGGGTGCGCTTCAAAAGGTCAATGTCCAAATCTGACCGGATATGCTCGGACAGGTCCACATACTGCCTGTCAAGAAGCCCCTTCACGCCGTGGAGCATACCGTATACCTTTCCTGCGCCGCGGTCACGCGCCGTCTTGAAAACACCTACCAAGCTTGAGTTAATTACTGATGTCGGGCCACCTGATTGGCCTACTATAACATTTCCGTGCATAAGCAACCTCCTAGAATAAAAACAGATAAACATGTGACAAACCAAAACCCCACATGGCAGCGGGGTTCTGACACTCGCTGCATTCGTCAAGGTCATGCAGGCATGACTTTGATGAATTGCTTGCGGGAATAAATGACAGGTTATACAACTGCTGACCCTGCAAGTGTACCACATCTTGACAGAATCCACAATAGTTTTGACTAAAAAATGTAAGCGCTTACATCAAAATAAGATATCGTGAAGAGAGGAGATAACATAAAGAAGAAATTGAAATACAGTTGAATATTGTATATAATAAAATTGCATCCAAACATATTCATATCATTGTAAGCTGTGATGCAGATTTTATATATCTGATAACCGCATATGTTCCCGACCCTGATACATGGGAAAGTGATTTTAAAACAAGAAGGAGGCGTTAAATATGGTATGTATGGAATGTGGTGCAAAAGCAGAAAAAGGATATACCACAAGCGTTACTGATTTAGGAAATTGTCTTTTGATTGTGCGAAACGTACCTTGTTATAAGTGTACAGAATGCAATGAGATTATTTGCACAGGCGATGTCATTAAGAGATTGGAACAAATAACCGAGCAAGCGAAACAATTTACGCAGGAAATCTCTATTGTGAATTATAGCAGTGCTGCATGAGTGCAATTGCAATGCATCATAGGAAGAGAACTAAGAGGATTGGTGTACGCCAATCCTTTTTCAATTCTGCGTTTATACGCGGCAAAACGTCAATGACTATTAATGATTAACAATAATTGACCGATATACAAAATAACAGCACAACACGAAAGGAAAAGCAATATGGCAAAGGAAGAGATTACGCCGAGTGAATGGCAGATTATGGAAGTCCTCTGGGCAGGCGGCGCGTCGCTGACCTCCGCTGAGGTTTATAAAAGGATGCAGGAAACTGTGGGTATGTCGCAGCGGATGGTACGGGTGCTGATGAACCGCCTGAACAGGAAAAGCGTTCTCGGCTACACCGTGGATGCGGACGATTCAAGGGTTTACCACTATTACGCGCTGCGGTCAAGGGAGGACTGTGTAAAAGAAAAAAGCAGGCGCTTTGCGGAGAATTATTTCTCCGGCAGCGGGACAAACGCAATGGCGGCGCTGCTGCAAAGCTTTGATTTGACGGATGAGCAGATAGCGGAATTGGAGGGGATTTTGGAGCAAAGCAGGGAGCACAATGTGAAATCTCCGCATAAAGAGGGGTGATTGTTATGGTTCGTTGGGCGTGGCTTGGTGGTATCTTGGATTTTTGCGCGGTGTATTTTACCACTCAGTTGATACGTTGTGCAGTCTTTTCCGTTGTGCTGATTGGACTTGTGATGCTGCTGCGGAAAAAGCTGTTTTCAGAGCGGACTTTTTTAAGAGGAATGTTATGGGCTGCATTTCTGATTATCCCGTTTCTTGGGCGTCTGAAGCTCTTTTATGAAAATGCGGTCTTTAGCAGGATAACGGGGTGGATGATAGGGAATGGCAGGAATTACCGGTGGTTTGGCCGCATTTATACGGCAGGCATTCTTGTGGCGGCTGTGTGCATTTTCGGGAAGCGGCTGCACCTTCAACGGGCCGTTGCCCGGATGAAAAAGGCGTCAGTGGACAATATCAGCGTCCGTGTTACGGAGATGCAGGTCACACCGTTTACGGTCGGCTTGTTAAAGCCTGAGATTGTTCTGCCTCAAATAATGGTGGAAAGCTACAGCAGGGATGAGCTGAACATGGTTGTGCAGCATGAGCGGACGCATATCCGACTGGGGCATTTATGGTGCGGCTTTGCATGGGATATCCTGCGATGCCTTTTATGGGTCAACCCGTTTCTGACAATTTGCCGGAAGCATTTTCGGGCGGACATGGAGGATATCTGTGACAGGGTCTGCATACAGGGATGTATGCAGAGCAGCGGAAAGACG
Organism: uncultured Lachnospiraceae bacterium; assembly: GCA_947178465.1. Classification (GTDB taxonomy): domain Bacteria; phylum Bacillota; class Clostridia; order Lachnospirales; family Lachnospiraceae; genus COE1. The sequence continues at coordinate 3,878 of CAMWYL010000266.1, forward strand.
GCACGGGAGTATGGTCTGATATTGCTGAAAAGCCTGAAGCTGCTGCGCTGCGGACAGAATGGAATGCCGTCTGCCGTCGCTTATGCGGGGGAAACGTGCTTTGCGGACATAAAAAGACGGATGAAAGCAATAGCAGCCTTCCGGCCATACCGGAAGCGGCTGTGTACAGGTATGGCAGTTGCGACCTTTATGATGATTGGGGTTGTGCTTACAGTCATATACACCCATTCTTATGCGCGCTGTAATGAGAGCAGTGACATTATGGTTTACCAATATACCGGTGAAGGCACAATTATTTCAACGGATACCCGGACTTTAAGCAGAATGATTTCGTATGACGACAGTTTTGTCTATGTGGACAGGGAAGCTTTTGAAAATTTTCTGTGTCAAAAAAATGCAGAAGGGGAAATTTATATCGTTTTCGGCGGCTATTATAAGCTCCCCGGGATGGGAGGTGCCGCGGAGTCCTGCTGTTATGAGCGTACTTCGACGGACAGGATAGTCCGGATACCCTATGAGAGCATAAACGGGCGGTGGGAGCATGTATTATTTAAGCTGTTATAAATGAAATGTGGGAAAACGGATTTTTTACTTTCATAAACGGGAATGGAGGATGTCAATGGAGGTTACAAATAAGTACGGCAGCTATGCGGCGCAGGGCAGCGTGGCAAATAGCAGAGCTACAGGGAATAACGTAGCTAAGAACAGAGTCAGGGACAATCGCATGGCAGGCGACAGCGCCGTAGACAACAGCGTTGCAGGCAGCGCGAAAAGAGAAGAATCACAGAAAGCATCAGAGCTGTCGGAAGCATTGAGGATGCCGCAAACCCACAGGCAGGAAAGCCTTAGAGATTATGCAAAAAGACTGGCGAAGCTTGCGCCAAGCGTGGAGGTAAAGGTTGGTAATACTATTCCGTCAGCAAGAAAGGGCAAAACTCTCACGATAAATCCGGGTCTTTTGAATAAAATGCAAAACGATCCCGAGCAGGAAAAGGAAACGAAGGAAATGATCAGGGGCGTTGAGATGCTGACAAAATGGTTGGACGGCCTGTATGAGGCTACCGGACGGACGCTTGTATACCGGCACAGCTACATAG
>CAMWYL010000267.1 GCA_947178465.1 uncultured Lachnospiraceae bacterium
CTGTATCGGTGTAGACCCCTATTATCTGACCTATAAGGCGGAGGAGCTTGGATACCATTCACAGATTATCCTGTCGGGACGCCGCATCAATGACGATATGGGAAAATATGTGGCGGAGAACCTTGTCAAGAACCTGATCAAGGCGGACATTCCGGTCAAGAGCGCGAAGGTGGCGATTCTGGGCTTTACCTTTAAGGAAAACTGTCCCGATACGAGAAATACTAAGATTATTGACATCTATAAGGAGTTAAAGGAGTACGGAATCACGGCACAGGTGACGGACGACAATGCGGACGCTGAGGAGGCGAAGCGCCTGTACGGGATTACGTTTGTCCCGATGAAGGAGATTAAGGGCTGTGATGCGATTATTCTTGCGGTTGCGCATGAATCGTATCGGTCGCTTCTCAGAGAGGATTTAGACGCGTTATATGCAAATAACGGTAAGGCAAAGGTACTGACGGATTTGAAGGGGATTCTCGATAAGAAGGAGTATATGGACGCGGGGTATCTTTATTGGAGGTTATAGTGTGAAGAGATTTTCTAAGGCGTCTGAAAGACGCCGCCTAAGAAAATCTAAAACTTCACACCGAAGAATGCCGCTTAAGAGTTATTAAATGTTTTATGGATTTGAGATTCCGCAGAGCAGAATCATGGAGGCTGACGTAAGAAATGGGATATAAGGAGTTAAAATTTAACAAAGACAGTGTGTTTCTGGTAACAGGCGGCGCGGGCTTTATCGGCTCGAATCTCTGTGAGGCGCTGACGGATATGGGATATCAGGTCAGATGTCTGGACGACCTCTCCACAGGGAAGGAAGCCAATGTCGGGATGTTTACGGACAGGCCGAACTATACCTTTATCAAGGGAGACATCAAGGATTTGGACACCTGCATGAAGGCGTGCGAGGGCGTTGATTATGTCATGCACCAGGCGGCGTGGGGCTCTGTACCCAGAAGCATTGAGATGCCGTTATTCTATGAGCAGAATAACATTATGGGAACGCTGAATATGATGGAGGCGGCAAGACAAAACGGCGTAAAGAAGTTTGTCTATGCGTCCAGCTCATCCGTATACGGAGATCATCCGGTGCTCCCCAAGAAGGAGGGGCAGGAGGGGAATCTGCTCTCGCCCTACGCATTGACAAAGCGCACGGATGAGGAGTACGGAAAGCTTTACAAGCGGCTGTACGGCTTGGACACATATGGACTTCGATATTTCAATGTATTTGGGCGCAGGCAGGACCCCGATGGTGCCTATGCCGCGGTAATCCCCAAGTTTATCCGGCAGCTTCTTGGAGGCGAGGTTCCCACGATTAATGGAGACGGAAAGCAGTCAAGGGATTTTACGTATATTGATAATGTTATTGAAGCCAATATGAGAGCTTGTCTGGCAGATTCGGACGCGGCGGGGCAGGCGTTTAATATCGCGTATGGCGGACGGGAATATCTGATTGATATTTACTATGATTTGTGCAAGGCGCTCGGTAAGGAGGTTGAGCCGAATTTCGGGCCGGACCGCGCGGGGGATATCAAGCATTCCAATGCGGATATCACAAAGGCACGGGAGCTTCTGGGATATGATCCTGAGTATGACTTTGAACACGGAATTGCGCTAGCCATAGATTGGTATAAGGAAAACTTATGAAAATAGCAGTGAGAATGGACGACATCACACCTGATATGGATTGGGCAAGGTTTCGGTTCTTTCAGGATTTATTCGAGGAAACGGGAATCACGCCGCTATTGGGCGTGGTGCCTGACTGTAAGGATAAAATGCTGCAAATAGAAAAAAAGCGCGGGGATTTTTACCGGATTATGCAGGAGCTGAAGCAGAAGGGGTATTGCTTTGCAATGCACGGGTATCAGCATCTGTATACCACAAAAAAGGGAGGGTTGTTTCCGCTGAACAGCTTTTCGGAGTTTGCGGGAATACCTTATGCAGAGCAATTGCGCATGTTGGATGAGGGCAGGCAGATTTTGTCCCAAAATGGTATTGAAACGGACATGTTTATGGCGCCGGCACATTCCTACGATAAGAATACGCTGCGTGCGCTGCGTGCGCTTGGCTTCCGAAAAATCACGGATGGCTTTGGCAGGCTTCCCTATGAGTACGACGGCATTATATTTTATCCGATATCCTTTCAGCTTAGCAGGAGCCTGAAGCGGCAGGAGGGATACACCACGCTTGTCATACACGCCAATACGGTCAGGGAAACGGAAAAGGAACGCTATATAAAAATGTTTCGTGAAAACAAAGAAAAATTTATCTCTTATTCCGAGTATCTGCAGATAGCGCCGGTGCACAGAAATCGTGTGGGGAGCTTAGCGGAGTATTGCATGGCGCAAGCGAAGCGTATTTTAGTCAATATGAGAGGGTAATGCGTATGTCAGAGCCGATAAGGGTACTTCATATTGTCGGGGCAATGTATCCCGGAGGAATGGAAAACTTTATTATGAACCTTTACGAGAGGATGGATCGGGAAAAGATACAGTTTGACATTGTTGTTCATATGAGAAAGCCAAACGACTATGTGGACGCTATCCGGCAGATGGGTGGGAGGGTGTATGAGCTTCCGCGCCTGACCAAAAATCCGCTCCAAAATATCCGGGGGCTCTTTCACATCGTAAAGGATAATCATTATGGAATCGTCATTCGGCACACGTCAAACGCATTGGCGGCCCCACAGCTGTTGGCGGCCCGTGCGGGCGGGGCGTATACCATATGCCATTCCCACAATGAGACGGACCCGCAGAAGCTCCTGCACCGACTGGGGAGACTGCTGATGCGCTTTGCGGCGACGGAACGCTTCGCCTGCTCCGAGAAGGCAGGGCAATGGATGTATGGGAAGCAGGGCTTTCGAATCATTCATAATGCGATTGACATCAAACGGTTCGCGTACAGACCGGAGGCTTCAAGGAAGATAAGGGAGGAGTTCGGTTTAGGAGACAGGCGTGTATATGGGCATATTGCGAATTTCATTTCGTCTAAAAATCATATGTATCTGTTGCAAATATATAAGGAAATTGCAGGGCTTGATGAAAACGCCCGATTTTTCTGTCTGGGCGAAGGCGCATTAAGGGATGAGATAGAGTCCGAGATCAGGCGTCTGAGGTTGGAAGACAGAGTGATACTGACAGGTGTCAGAAAGGATGCAGAGGACTTTATGTCCTGCATGGATGTGCTTATCTTTCCTTCCATCTTTGAAGGGCTTCCGTTGACGCTTATCGAGGCGCAGGCCGCAGGGCTTCCCTGTCTGATATCCGATACAATCACAAGGGATGTCGTCGTGTCCGAGCATCTGGTGCGGTATGAATCTATCGGGAAAACACCGGATGTATGGGCAAAGGAGGCGATTGCCATGGGTGCCGGTGCGGACAGAAGCTGTCAGTATGAGGCGATTGCCAATGCGGGATATGATGTGGAAGCGCTGGCGCAATGGTATGAGGGGTATTTTATGGAGATACAGGGGAAGTAGGAGAAAGGTATGGAAAAGACAATTCGTGTCCTTCATGTGGTAGGAAGACTGAATATGGGCGGCGCGGAGAGCAGGATCATGGATTTATACCGTAACATTGACAGGGATAAAATTCAATTCGATTTTGTTCAGCATATGTCGGATGAGGGAAAGTATCAGGCGGAGGTTGAAGAACTGGGGGGATATGTGTATCATGTGCCTCGTTTTCGCGTTTATAATTATTTCAGCTATAAAAGGAGCTGGAAGCGTTTCTTCAGGGAGCATCCGGAGATTGATATTGTGCATGGACACATGACCAGCACGGCGGCAATTTATCTGCCGATAGCAAAGGCCTGTGCGGGCGCTTATACAATCGCTCATGCCAGAAGCGCAGGAGTGGACAAAGGCATAAAAGGCCGCATAACGAAGTTTTTGAGGAGAAATCTGAGTAAAAGCTGCGATCAGTGCTTTACCTGCTCAAGGCTTGCGGGAGAAGCCGTATTTGGCAGGGAAAATGCGAACAGGGTGATAACGATACCAAACGCGATAGATGTGGAGAAATTTGCCTATAATGCGGCGGTTCGCGCCGCATTGCGGGAAAAGCTTGGTTTGGGTGACCGGGATTTTGTCATCGGTCATGTAGGACGCTTTGACACGGTAAAAAATCACGCGTATATGTTGGAGATATTGGCTGCATGCTTGAAAAAGAATGCGTCGGTGAAGCTGCTTCTGGTAGGGGACGGAAGCCTGCGGGGTGAGATGGAGCAAAAGGCAAAGCACTTGGGAATTGCGGAAAGCGTTATTTTTGCAGGCAACCGGAAAAATATATATGATTATTATCAGGCATTTGATTTTTTTATTTTACCGTCTTTTTATGAGGGGCTTCCCGGTACCGCGATTGAAGCGCAGGTGAGCGGGTTACACGGAATTTTGTCGGACAGAATAACAACAGAGGCTCTTGTGACGGACCTTATGCGGATGAAAAGCATTGACTTGCCCCCGGAGGAATGGGCGGATGAAATTCTGGCGGCAGATACAGATAACAGAGCTTCAAAAGTCCCGGAGGTCAGGGCTGCGGGCTTTGATGTAAAGGAGCAGGCCAAGCGCTTAAGTGACTTTTATATGAAAGCAGTCGGGGAATGAATATGAAAATTTTATTTCATTTAAACAGTATGAGCCGTGGTGGTGCGGAGCATGTGGTAAGTATATTGAGTCGTGTCTTTGCCGAGCGCGGGCATGAGGTAGTGCTTACCACACAGTGGTATTCTGAGAACGAATACGAAACGGATGACCGGGTCAGGCGGATTTCGGTAGGGCTTGCGGATGCGGAGGAGCATCAGGGAAGAGTTCGCAAGGCATGGATACGGCTTGCAAGACTCAGAAGGTGCATTCAAAAAGAAAAGCCTGATATTGTCGTGGCTTTTTGCAACAAGGCGAATTTCAGAAGCGCGATTGCCATGCTGGGAATGAAAATACCGCTT
>CAMWYL010000268.1 GCA_947178465.1 uncultured Lachnospiraceae bacterium
CCGGAAGCGAGGTCACCGTTATCCCCGCCTCATGGCACATTGCCACCAGCACCTCCCCCGGATCCGATATCGCGGGAGTCCCTGCATCCGTTATTAATGCGACATTTTTCCCCTCCTGCATCCGACTGATTAAATAATCGGCCTTTTCCACCTTATTATACTCATGGTAACTTGTCATCGGCGTCTTAATATCAAAATGATTCAGCAGCTTAATGCTGTTTCTTGTATCCTCCGCCGCAATCAAATCCACAATCTCCAGCGTTTCCCGCACACGTGGCGTCATATCTCCCAGATTTCCAATCGGTGTTGCACATAAATACAGCTTCCCCTGCATATTTACCGCCAGCCTCCGTTCCTCTTTTCATTTTATTAATATCCGTATACATCATAAATCTCGTCTGTATACTCTCCCTGAGCTTTATAGACGATCAACGGCTTCTCCACGGTCATACGCGATTTTCCACCTCTGCATCCCTCTATCAGCACCATATTCGGCTCCTTGTCGACATAGGGATAGACCAGCCGCAGGCGTTTGGGCTCTATGCCGTATTTTGTCATCATAACGAGGATCTCTGCCAGCCGAAAGGGCCGATGCACCAAAAAGAACTTCCCTCCGGTCTTTAAAAGCTTTGCCGCATTCCTTGTCACATCCTCAAATGTACATAATATTTCATGTCTGGCGATTGCCTTAGGCGTATCGGGATTGGTCAGGCCGTGCTGCCTGATCATATATGGCGGATTACACGTTATAACGTCAAAAGAAGCAGCCGGAAATAACGTATCTGCTTCTTTAATGTCCCCCACTACCACATCTATCTTGTCCGTCAGGCCGTTTAACCGCACGCTGCGGCTTGCCATATCGGCGCTTTCCTCCTGTATCTCCAGCGCGGTAATATGCGCTGCCGCTGTCTTCGCCTCCAGAAGGATTGGAATAATACCGGTGCCGGTACCCATATCAAGTACCGTTTCCCCCGGCTTTACCCGGGCAAAGCCGCTGAGCAGCACCGCATCCATCCCAAAACAAAACTTCTCAGGGTTTTGTATGATTTTATAGCCGTTTCGCTGAAGCTCGTCTATCCGCTCGTTCTCCCTAAGCAACAGCTCCTGATCAATTGTCATCGTCGAGCTTTGATTTTCCATCCTGCTTCTCCTGCTTTTCGAGCTCTCTCAGCTCCTTGAGCTCCGCATCTGACATTCCGTCGTTCTTGTCCCGCTTATGACGTCTCTTAAAGCGAAGCTGCTCCACCTTATACTCACGGATTTCCTTTTCGTCATTTGCCTCAACTACCACCTTAACCAGCTGACGAAGCACATTCACGCTATGTACCTCTCCTTTAAGCCCGTCGTCCGTCGTCACAAAATCGCCTACATTGGGAAGCTTCCTGTTCAGGTACTCGTAGGTCTCCTCCTCATGCTTTAAGCAGCACATCAGTCTACCGCATACTCCCGATATTTTCGTCGGATTCAGGGACAAATTCTGCTCCTTCGCCATCTTGATGGATACCGGAACAAACTCTGACAGATGGGAATGACAACACAAGGGCCTGCCGCAAATACCAATCCCGCCGAGTATCTTCGTCTCATCACGCACCCCGATCTGGCGCAGCTCTATTCTGGTCTTAAATACGGACGCCAAGTCCTTTACCAGCTCTCTGAAATCAATTCGCCCGTCCGCGGTAAAATAAAACAACACCTTATTATTATCAAAGGTATACTCCGCGTCGATCAATTTCATCTCTAAGCCGTGCTTGTGTATCTTTTCCAGACAGATCTTGAAAGCTTCCTTTTCTTTCGCCTTGTTCGCAGCCTCCTGCTCCATATCGCGCTTTGTCGCCACACGCAGCACAGGCTTTAACGGCTGCACAACCTTGTCCTCCTCAACCTCCTTGGGTTCTCCGACAATCGTACCGTACTCTACGCCTCTCGCCGTCTCAACAATCACATGGTCGCCACGCTTTACATCAAACTGCAACGGATCAAAAAAGTAAATCTTTCCTGCCGTTCTGAACCTTACTCCTATTACTTTTACCATTATCTATCAACCTCACTGTAACTATATTCTTATGCCTTCATCTCCAAAAACATCAGTTCCATTGTCAAATCAAAATTTACGTTTGCCTCAAGCCTGCTCCTCGCTCTCCCTATTGAATGAATAATCTGCTCAATTCCCTCGTAGCTGTAACGTTCAGCAGCCCTGCCAATCTCTGTTGTCTCCTCCTTAAAAATAATAAATCGTTTATCCCTACACGCCTTATATAATAACACATCTCTGAACCAAGTAAAACATAAATCCAAATAATCGTTCGTGTCATATTTTTCCTCTGTTATCCGCTTTACCTCCGCAGCCACCTGATTAATCTCAAGCTCCGTGATCTTTTTCATCATGTCAAGGACTGCCGACTTCATATGATCAAACACCTCATTCGAAGCAAGCTCCACGGCACGGCCGACATTACCTCTGGCGAAAGAGGCACAAATCCCCGCACGATAATCAGGCACCTGCACCCGTTCCATCAGATAGCGTTTAATCCTATCCTCCGACACGGATTTCACATTCAGAACCACACAGCGGCTCAAAATCGTCGGCAGCATCGCTTCAATCCGTGTTGCCAGCAACAGTATTATCGCATATTCCGGTGGCTCCTCCAGTGTCTTCAGCAGCGCATTTTGCGCCTGAACATTCATTTTCTCAGCCTCGTCCATAATATAGACCTTGTAGGCGCCGCTGTACGGTTTTATCGCGATATCGCCGTTTATCTGTTGTCTGATATTATCTACCGAAATCGTATTCGCCTTCTCGTGCGTGACGTAAATAATATCGGGATGATTACCGTTTATCGCCTGTCTGCAGGCCCTACACTGATTGCAGGGCTTTTCCTCCGCCGCCTCGCATTGAAGCGCGCGCGCAAAAATGTCCGCTATCATTTTTTTGCCCGAAAGCTTTTCCCCCTGAAGGATATATGCATGGGACACCTTCTTATGCTTCAGCGTGTTTTTCAAATTATTTATCAATTGCGACTGCCCTACAACGTCGGCCCAATTTGTGTCCTCCATAACGTGTCTCCGTTTATCTATGCAAAAATATCCAACAAAAGCCCTCTGATTTCCCCGACCTTTGCCAGAATGTCAATCTTGTCACACTGCTCGCTGACAAGCGCCTGCGCAAGCTCATCAAGCTTCTCGTCCACCAACCTGATAATGCCATACACTCTGTGGCGGCCGCGCCTGTCAAGAAAATTCTCCCTCGAAAACTTATGGGAACGATTGACAATCTCATTCATAAACTCCTTTATCAATGTGCGGTACCGGCGCATATCTTTTATATCCATGCGCTTCACGATCTTGTCCCCCTGCATGACGATTTCTTCCATCATAAGGTTCAATCTGTTTGCAAGCTCCGCCTCCTCAATATTGCTTGCAAGCATAAACTTAAATGAGTCGTCCGTCTGTTGGACGTTCTGCTGCGTTGCCACCGGAGCCGCTTGCTGTACCTCGTTTACTTTTATGTCCATATTAATCCCCCATGCCGCCTTCGGCGGCCCAAACAGAAATTCCCGCTTACAGGATATACGCTATAATCTCATCAATGCATTTCTGCAGATTGTGATTATAAAATATCTTCTCTATCCCTGCCTTCTGCAGATTTTCCGTTGAAAAATCCCTGCAATCTGCCAAAAACCGTCTGCACATCTCCTCATACCCGGGACATTTCTGACGCTTCTCACGGCGAAGCGCACGCGACAGGCGCTCCCCATCCTCCAGCTCAATATAGATCGGCACTACCTTATCCGCCCCAAAATAATCGCGCGTCATCTGATATGACTGCAAGGTTCCGATAATGACATAGTTTTCTTTTTCGAGATTTATCCGATTGTCCTTTACCATAAAATAGTGCCATACGCCGCAGACAGTATCATAAGAACGACATTCTATGATTTTATCCTCTTTTCTGAGTCGTTCCAGTTCCTCTATCGTAGAAAAATGGTATTCCTTTCCATCCCGTTCTCCCTTCCTGATCGGGCGGGGCGTATAGGGAACAATCTTCTTTAATCCGAGTGTAGGATTTTTCAAAAGCTTTCTGTAGATGGTGTCCTTGCCTGATGAACTTTTTCCGATAATGCAAAAAATCCTGCCCATGCTTTCCCCTCAAGTGATGATTTTATCGCTTTCTGCCCATATACTGTTATAAGACAAGACAGCCGCCTTACGAAACCTCCACCACGCGTATCATATTGGTGTTGCCTGATACTCCCAGCGGTACCCCCGCAGTCAGCACAACACGGTCACCGCTTTTTATAAATCCTGCCTTTAAGCTGGCCTCCACCGCAGCCTCAAAGAGCCGCTCGGATGTCTCCTCCTGCCTGATCAGAAGCGGCTTCACGCCAAATACCAACGAGAGCTGCCTATATACCGTCTCGTCAACGGTGCAGCCGATTACCATGCATTCCGGTTGGTATCGGGATATCATATTCGCGGTAAAGCCCGACATTGTTACCGTTATAATCGCGGCCGCCTTCAAGTTTATCGCTGTGGTGCAACACGAATGAGAAATCGCCGCCGTGACATCCCCGTCTGTCTTCTGTGCAAAGCTGCGCTTTGTAAACCGCAAATCATAGTTGATATCCTGCTCCGCCCGCTCCGCAATCCTGCTCATGGTCTTGACAGCCTCTATCGGATACGCACCTGCGGCACTCTCACCGCTTAGCATAATCGCTGAGGTTCCGTCATATATCGCATTCGCCACATCCGTTGTCTCCGCGCGGGTCGGTCTGGGATTTTTTATCATGGATTCCAGCATCTGCGTTGCAGTAATTACAATCTTGCCACGATGAAGCGCCTTCTCAATCATCCTCTTTTGAAGGATTGGCACCTCCTCCATTGGAATCTCCACACCCATATCACCTCTTGCTACCATAATAC
>CAMWYL010000269.1 GCA_947178465.1 uncultured Lachnospiraceae bacterium
TATATCAACAAGTCCTCTGAGAATATTTCCAAGATTATTAAGGTTATTGACGATATTGCATTCCAGACCAATATTCTTGCATTGAATGCTGCAGTTGAGGCTGCAAGGGCAGGTGAGGCAGGAAAGGGCTTTGCGGTTGTAGCGGAAGAGGTTCGGAGCCTTGCGGCAAAGAGTGCTGCGGCATCTGCTGAGACGGCTGACCTGATTGAAGACTCTATTGAGAAGGTAAATTCCGGTTCTAAGATTGTTGATGATACCTCCAAGGCGATGGAAACCATTACTAAGGTGGTACAGGATAGTGAGAAGATCATTAACGACATTGCGGAATCCTCCAACTATCAGGCGACTGCGGTTGCTCAGATTGAGCAGGCGATTACGCAGGTATCTCAGGTAGTACAGACGAATTCCGCTACCAGCGAGCAATGTGCGGCTGCAAGTGAAGAGTTGTCAAACCAGGCGTCCAGAATGCGTGAGATGCTTTCCATTTACAATCTTGGCAGCGGTTTAGGCATGCCGTCCTCATCCTTTGGAGAGCGGTCCTATGTTCCTTCCCCCGGTGCAGGAGAGCAGATTATTTCCTTGGGTGATGACTTTGGTAAATATTGATTGCGATAGGTGTTGAACAGGATACATATCGGAGGCACAGCAGCGTTTGCTGCTGTGTTTTTTTGATATAGGTGGTAGGAAAAAATTACAAAAAAGAAGAGGGATGGTTGATGGTTTTCGTACAAAAGTATGATTACGAAAAAAGTCGAAAACATTTACGTGCATTATTCACAAATGACATTATGATTTATCGTCAATATTACCAATTGAAAATAAATTGCACAATTGCTACAATCTAATTGTAAAAGAAACGTAGCACTATGATTGATGAAAAGATATTTTGTCAAGCATCTGTCAAATGACAGAATGGCTTGATTTTATTTAGAAAGATTTCCGGTATCGTTTCCAATCATGGAAGAATCTTTACCAAATAAGATTCTCGTAATTAAGAAAGTCTTCAGATCAGGACGAATTTCAGACAAATTCAATAAGATTATTATTATTCTGTGAAAATGGGATATTAATAATAGAGAACAATTTATCATTTATCAAATGAAGGAGAGGTAGAAAATGAAAAAGCGTGTATTAGCATTAGTAATGTCAACCGCGATGATTGCATCCGTATTGACAGCATGCGGCGGAAGCAGCAATGATTCAAGCAACAACAATGCTCCCGCTACGGACACAAACACAAGTAACGCGTCAACTGACAACAACAGTGCGCCGGCAGACAGCAGCGCACCGGCAAACGATGCGAACGTTGATTACGGAACAGGTGAAATCACTATCTGGGTTGCTGAGAATGTACAGACATTCACTGAGAATCAGATTAAGGCATTCCAGGAAGCAAATCCTCAGTATGCAGGCTATACGGTAACCGTGCAGCCGGTAGGTGAGGGTGACGCGGCAAACAACATGATTACAGACGTTGAGGGTGGTGCGGATATCTACGGTTTCCCGCAGGATCAGTTAGCACGTCTTGTTTCCTCAGGTGCGATTATGCCGATTCCGGATACCTATGCGACATGGGTTGCAGAGCAGAATGATGCGGGTGCGGCATCCGCAGCGGTAGCAGGCGGTGTAACGTATGCGTTCCCCATCACATCCGACAACGGATACTTTATGTACTATGACAAGAGCGTTATCACAGACCCGACTTCCTTAGACGCGATTATCGCGGACTGTGAGGCAGCAGGCAAGGGCTTCTATATGGAGATTAACTCCGGATGGTATCAGCCGGCATTCTTCTTTGGCGCAGGCTGCACGTTAACCTATGAGGCGGATGACGCAGGTAACTTTACCTCTTGCGACATCAGCTACGCTTCCGATAAGGGTGTAGCGGCTCTGAAGGCTATCGTCAATCTGCATAAGTCTTCTGCATTCGTAAACGGTTCTGCTGTCAGCAACGCGACAAACTGCGCGGCGATCATTGACGGTACATGGGACGCAGATGCGGCGAAAGCTTTATTCGGCGATAATTACGCTTGTGCAAAGCTTCCGAAGTTCACTGCTGACGGAACAGACTATCAGCTTGGCGGTTTCGGCGGATTTAAGCTTTTAGGCATTAAGCCGCAGACAGACGCAAACAAGATGCAGGTTTGCCTTGCAATGGCTCAGTTCCTTTCTAACGAGGAGACTCAGCTTGCACGTTATCAGGCGGTTTCATGGGGTCCTTCTAACAAGGCGGCACAGCAGAGCAGCGATGTTCAGGCTGACGAGGCGCTTTCCGCACTTGCTGAGCAGTTGGCAGAGACCATTCCTCAGGGACAGTACCCGAACGAGTATTGGCAGCTTGCAACATCGCTCGGCGACTCTGTTATCTCCGGTGAGTATGACAATGCTTCTGATGAGGATCTGATGGCAGTGCTTACAGAGTTCCAGACAACATGTAAGTCATATGCAGGACAATAAGCAGATTTTAAGTAACATATGAGTGGGGGGATTTTCCCCCACTCCATATTATATGATATCGCGACAGCGTAAATGATGTTACTGCATGAGCGATACAGGAACGGAAGTAAACGCAAGCGGTTGGTCTTGTGTTTTGTTACAGGGATATTACATGAATATATGGATATAGTCTGGAGGGGTATGGCAGATATGGAGAATGGAAAACAGCCTTCTAAAATATCAGGCTTCTTTAAAGGGCTTGGGACAGATTTAGCGGATATCGGTACGACCTTTACAAAAGGTGACTGGATGACCAAGGTGTCATTTGTGATTATGGGCTTCGGGTCCTTACTTCGTAAGCAGTTTCTCCGTGGAATTGCGTTTTTGTTAACTGAAATCTTATTTATTTATTATATGGTATCCTTTGGTGCGAAATATTTAAAGGATATCACTACACTTGGTACGCACGGACGGGGCTTTAATCCGGACGGAACGGTTTCCTATGGGGATAACAGCTTCCTGATTTTGCTGTATAGCGTTCTGAGTATTATTATCATTCTTGCATTTATATTGGTTTGGCGGATAAATGTACGCCAGAATAGGGATGCGGAGAGGCTTCTCGCGCAGGGAAAGAATCTCCCGACGGTGAAGCAGGATTTACTCTCTCTCTTGGACGAACATTTTGATAAGACATTATTAGCTCTGCCGGTATTGGGCGTCTTCTTGTTTATTGTGCTTCCGATCATCTTTATGATTTGCGTTGCATTCACAAACTATGACTCGACACATCAGGCGCCGGCGCAGCTTTTCACATGGGTAGGTCTGGAGAACTTCAAGGAGCTGTTCTCTTTCGGGTCAACAGGCTTCGGCAGTACCTTTATTACAATTTTGCTTTGGACGATTGTATGGGCGTTCTTCGCAACCTTCCTGAATTATTTCCTTGGAATGGCAGTTGCCATTTTGATTAACAAGAAGGGAATTAAGTTCAAAAAGCTTTGGAGAACCATTCTGGTTATGACGATTGCGGTACCGCAGTTTGTATCGCTTCTGTATATCGGTAAGATGTTTGCGGCAGATGGTCTTGTAAACGGCTATCTGATGAAGTGGGGGATTATTGACAGTGCAATCCCGTTCTGGACGGACCCGACGCTGGCCAAGGTTTTGATTATTATCTTGAACTGCTGGGTTGGTATTCCTTACATTATGTTGATTTGTACAGGACTTTTGATGAATATTCCTGCGGACTTGTATGAGAGTGCACGTATTGACGGTGCGAATCCGTTCCAGATGTTCCGCAAGATTACGCTTCCGTACATGTTGTTCGTAACAGGTCCGTTCCTGCTGACACAGTTTACGGGTAATCTGAACAACTTCAACATTATTTACCTGTTGAGTGGCGGCGGCCCGCAGTCCATGAGTCTGAACGGCGGTGCGGGACATACCGACTTGCTGGTAACATGGCTGTATAAGCTGACCCTGACCGATACGAACTATAAGATGGCAGCCGTTATCGGTATTATGGTATTCTTGGTAACAGCAGTTATTTCACTGGTGGTATACAATATCTTACCGTCAGTTAAGGATGAGGAGGGATTCCAATAATGTCAAAACGTAATAAGATTAGCAACGGCATTGGTTATGCGGTATTGATTTTAATCAGCATTGTATGGTTATTCCCGTTTGTATGTTTGGTTTTGCAGAGCTTCCGCTCCTATATTCTGGAGCCGGGCGGACAGGTAAATTACCTGATTCCCAAGACTTTTTCACTGGATTCCTACAAGTTCCTTTTCAGCGGGGAGAGCCAGTTCTTCAGATGGTATGGGAATACACTGATTATTGCAACATGTGTGTCGATTTTGCAGACGATTTTTGTATTGATGGTAAGTTATGCACTTTCCAGAATGCGGTTTAAGGGCAGAGAGCTTCTGATGCGGTTCTGGTTGATATTGGGAATGTTCCCGGGCTTCCTTTCCATGATCTGTCTGTACTTCCTGTTGAAGCAGTTTGGTCTGACACAACAGGGTGCAATTCCCGGTTTGATTTTAATCGGGTTTGCAAGCTCCGGTATGGGTTACTATGTATGTAAGGGATATTTCGATACGATTCCGAAGTCTCTTGACGAGGCTGCACGTATCGACGGTGCGAACCGGTTTCAGGTATTTACGATTATGCTGATACCGCTGTCAAAGCCGATTATCATTTATACGATGTTGGTTGCGTTCATGGCGCCTTGGTGTGATTATATCTTTGCATCCTATATTGCGTTCGGTTATTCCGACAGCTACAATGTAGCGGTGGCGATGTATCGCTGGGTTATGACAAATGATTATCAGGGATATTTCACAAGGTTCTGTGCCGGCGGTCTCTTGATTGCGGTGCCGATTACCGTTCTCTTCATGTGCCTGCAGAAGTACTATGTAGAAGGTGTAACCGGTGGTGCCGTAAAGGGCTAAGGAGCATATATGG
>CAMWYL010000270.1 GCA_947178465.1 uncultured Lachnospiraceae bacterium
CTGTTGGAGGAGATTCAGGCGATGGACACGATGGCGGATGCGACCTCGGCAGGGCGCGGCTATGGTGTCGCAGGGGGTGTTGCCAGCGCGATAGAGATGTGTATTAAGGAATATTACCCCGATACAGAGATTCACATTGAGCACGCCGAAAGCCTGTCGGAATGCAAAAAGATGTTGATGCTTGCCAAGGTGGGCAAAAAGACGGGCTGCTTAATTGAGGGAATGGCGTGCCCGGGAGGCTGCGTGGCCGGAGCCGGAACCAATATTGCAATCCCGCAGGCAGCTAAGGAATTAGCCGAATTTAAGAAGGAAGCGTCAAAGCGTCTTCCCGATAAGGTGGATTTAGAATAGAAGGATTTGAAATAAAAGGTCTTGAAATAAAGGGCTTGAAATAGGACAGAAAGAGAGGCATAGAAATAACAATGACAAAAATCAGGACAAGATATGCACCCAGCCCGACCGGAAAGATGCATGTCGGAAATCTTCGCTCTGCGCTGTATGAGTTTCTCATTGCAAAGCACGAGGGCGGCAGTTTTATGTTGCGTATTGAGGATACCGATCAGGAGCGGTATGTGGAAGGTGCTGTCGATATTATTTACCGTACTCTGGAAAAGACGGGTATGGTGCATGATGAAGGTCCGGACAAGGACGGTGGTGTGGGACCGTATGTCCAAAGTGAGCGGATGAAGACAGGCATTTATATGAAGTACGCGAAGGAGCTGATTGACAAGGGCGAGGCGTATTACTGCTTTTGTGACAAGGAGCGGCTTGCAAGTCTGAAAACAGAGGTTGTGGAAGGAAAGGAGATTTCCATATATGACAAGCACTGCCTATCCCTGTCCAAGGAGGAAGTGGAAGCGAATCTGAAAGCGGGAAAACCCTTTGTAATCCGTCAGAACAATCCGACGGAAGGCAGCACCACGTTCCATGATGAGCTGTACGGAGACATTACGGTAGAGAATGCCGAACTGGACGATATGATTTTGATAAAATCCGACGGATACCCGACCTATAACTTTGCGAACGTCGTGGATGACCATACGATGAATATTACTCATGTGGTACGGGGAAATGAGTATCTTTCCTCCTCGCCGAAGTATACAAGACTGTATGAGGCGTTTGGCTGGGAGACACCGGTGTATGTGCATTTGCCGCTTATCACTGATGAGAATCATAAGAAGCTGGCAAAGCGGAGCGGGCATGCGTCCTTTGAAGATTTGCTGGAGCAGGGCTTCCTTGCGGAGGCGGTGGTAAACTATATTGCGCTGCTCGGTTGGAGTCCCGAGGATAACAGAGAAATCTTTACATTGGATGAATTGATAAAAGAGTTTGATTATCATAGAATCAGCAAATCCCCGGCAGTGTTCGATATTGTAAAGCTGAGGTGGATGAACGGCGAATATATCAAGGCGATGGATTTTGAAGCTTTCTATGAAATGGCGCTTCCGTATATTCGGGAGGTGCTCCACAAGGAGCTTGATTTCCGCAAAATTGCCGCGATGGTAAAGACCAGAATAGAGGTATTTCCGGATATTAAGGAGCTTATCGGCTTCTTTGACACGCTGCCGGAGTATGATACGGCAATGTACGCGCACAAGAAGATGAAGACTACGCAGGAGACCTCCTTAACGGTATTAAAGGAGGTACTGCCGATGCTCGAGGCACAGGAGGACTACAGCAATGACGCATTGTATCAGCTTTTGTCAGCCTATGTGGCGGAAAAGGAAGTAAAGAACGGCTATGTGATGTGGCCGATTCGGACGGCTGTTTCAGGGCTTCAGATGACACCCGCAGGAGCTACGGAAATCATGGAGGTGCTGGGAAAAGAGGAGACACTCTCCAGAATAAGAAAGGGTATTGAATTATTAGAGCATGCATAATCAGTTAAATACAAACGAGGCGCAGGCAAGGGCGATTGCGCATGGAGCGGGGGCGATGCTGGTTCTGGCAGGCCCCGGCTCCGGCAAAACCTTTGTCATTACGCAGAGAATACGCTGCCTGATAGAGGAGCATCAGGTAAAACCGGAGGATATTCTGGTCATTACCTTTACCAAGGCTGCCGCAGTCGAAATGCAGCAGCGGTTCGGGAAGCTGACACAGGGAAAGGCATATCCGGTCACCTTCGGAACATTTCACGCGATTTTCTTTCAGATTCTACGTCACACCTACAAATTTACCATGGATAACATTATAAAGGAAGCTGATAAATACAGGCTGCTTATGCAAATCCTTTCGGAACTGCCACAGGAGCCGGCAGAAGCTGTGCAGGGGACGAATCATGATATTATGGAAACGAGAACCGGCGCAGTGCAGCATGGGATGCAGTCCCAAGCACTGTATGAGGATGCGGAAACGCTGCAACGCATTTTATCGGAAATCAGCGCGGTAAAAAACAGCGGACTGCAGCCGGAGGATTATGCAAGTACGGCTCTGCCGCAGGCAGTGTTTGAATGCGTTTTTCGACAATATAAGCAGGAGATGAACCGCCTGAGACGGATTGACTTTGACGATATGGTACTGCTTTGCCGAGATTTGCTGCGCGAGCGGCCGGACACACTGCGCATGTGGCAGGAACGGTTTCAATATATTCTGATTGATGAATTTCAGGATATTTGTCCCCTGCAATATGAGGTGGTGCGTCTCCTTGCAGAGCCGCAGGATAATCTTTTTATCGTGGGCGATGACGACCAATCCATATATGGCTTTCGCGGTGCGCGACCGGAGCTGATGATGAATTTTCAAAAGGATTATCCTGCGGCGGAGCAGGTGCTCTTGAACGTGAATTATCGAAGCCGTCGGGATATTACGGAGGCCGCGGGCAGACTGATTGCACACAATAAAGTGCGATTTTCAAAGTCGGTAACGGCAAACAATTCTGAGACGGGTGGTGTGAGGGTGTGTTCTTTTTCCTCCAAGCAGCAGCAGGCGGACGGTATAGCGGAGCTGATTCGACAGTATATGGGGCAGGAGGGGGCAAGCTACCGTGATATCGCGATTCTCTATCGCACAAATACCCCGTCCGCATACACAATCAATGCGCTTGTCCGCGCAGGGATTCCCTTTACAATGAAAGAAAAACCAAAGAATATCTACGAGAGCAATCCCGCAAGGGATATCCTTGCGTATTTGCGGTACGCGCTGAAAGGAGACAATATTGCGGACTTTTACAGGATTATGAATCGTCCCGTGCGCTATATCAAACGCAGTACCGTACCGATAAAGCCCTTTACGGAGAGGGAGCTGCTGCGAAACAATGCGGGAAATGACAATGTAATACAAAATATATCACAACTCTTTAAGCAATTTCGTTTTCTGCGCAGTCTTGCACCCTACGCGGCAGTTAATTTTATTCGGAAGGGTATAGGATACGAAGCGTATCTGCAAAAGCAGGGGAGAGAGCAGGAGCTTGTGGAGCTGGAGCAGCTGCAGGAGTGCGCGAGAGAATTTGACACCATAGAGGAATGGCTGGGATATATCGCCGATTACGACCGGATATTGCAGGATGCCGGGGCAGGAGGAAAAACGAAAGAAGCGCAGGACGAGGCTGTGCGGATTGCGACAATGCATGCTTCCAAGGGACTGGAGTGGAAGGTGGTGATACTGCCGGATGTGAATGAAACGGTGGTGCCGCATCGAAAAGCGGTGACGGACAGCGAGCTGGAGGAGGAACGCAGGATGTTTTACGTGGCGATGACGCGCGCAAGGGAGCGGCTTTTTATTTTCTATGTATATGAAAAGGAGGCAGGAAATCTCCTGCCTTCCAGATATGTAAGTGAATTATCGGGATAATGACCTTGACTATGAATCGGAATGAAGCTTTGCGGATAACAGATCCTTCAGCTCCAGGCTCTTGTCCTTCAGGCGCGGGCTGGTGCCTTTGTTTGCGACAACACCGGACAACAGCTGCATCGCAGCCTGGTATTCGCCCTTTTCGTACGCGAGATAGGCCAGCAGGTAATCCAGCGTCGTTTCATTCATGCCCGCAATCGGGAAATTCTCATGCATACGTGCGTTGGAAAGATGGCTATATGCGTTCATCGCGGCGTTTTTCGCTTCAGTAAGGTAGTTAGCCCGCTTTGTCTCGGCATTCGGGTCGTTTTCGTCCAGCTCGTCCGCCAAATCCTGATAAAGCCAGCTTATTTTCAGGCAGACATGGCCAATCTCACTGTCCTTGGCCTGCTTGGTGATGGTACAAAGCAAAACCATCTTCATACGGCTGATAGCCTGTTCCGTGGTGTAGAAATCACAGGCGGTTTCTTCATGGGATTTGTAATTGGCCTGTATACCCTCCCGCAGGAGCTTGCGCTGTATCTGTGTGGTAGTATCAAAATTCTTGGTGAGTGCCGAGAAACCGCAGTTCGGGCAGCAGACAGCGTCATACTTGGTCACGTTTATATTGCTGTGAATTGGCCGTAAATCTGCCTTGGTATCAACGAATTTGGCAGAGTTTGATTTTACCGACTTTGCGGTTATCTGTTTGTCGCATACAGGGCAGGTATATCTCCTGTCAAGGATAAGTCCCTTTTCATTTTCGTACATAAAAGTTCCTCCTGAATATACACTAATTATTTTCCGTATCAACGATTTCGTCGAATTCCGCGTTGTCGAGATACTCATCAAACGCATCGGCGACGTTCTCGTACTCGTCATCATCATCAATATAAGTAAGCTCCGGCTCCGCGTTGGGGTCTGACGCATCTTCCGCGTAGCGGTAGAACCACACCTCGCCCTCATCATTCTTCCCCTCATCATTCAGCGGAAGCAGTGCGATGTAGTCCTGTTTATCCACGGTTAATATCGTGATAACCGCGCAATTAACGACCTGTCCGTCATCCAGCTCAAGCTCGACGGTCATCTCCTCGTCG
>CAMWYL010000271.1 GCA_947178465.1 uncultured Lachnospiraceae bacterium
AAAGAGAAGCATGCAACACGTAACAACAAAAGCAATAATGATAAAGAATATGATATAGTTATAAATTATGCCGAAAATGCCTTTGAATACAGACTTCTCTTTCACTGAATCACCGCCTTATAACCCAGACCATGTACCGTCACGATTTGAAATTCGTCACAGTCAGAAAACTTATCCCGCAATTTTGTCATATAAACATCCACGGCTCTCGGCGCCGTGCCCGTATCTGCGTCCCAAAACTCGTCCATAAGCTGTGTGCGGGTAAACGTCTTCTTCGGACAGGAAAGCAGTTTATAGAGAATATTAAACTCCCGCACAGTCAAAGATATTTCCTCTCCCTTATAAACCGCTGTGCGTTCATCCGAATCCAGCGTTAAGCCGCCGATTTCAAGCCGATGACTGTTTGCGATTTTCGCGCGGCGCAGAAGCGCACCGATTCGCAGAAACAGCTCGTCAAGATCAATGGGCTTAATCATGTAATCATCGATTCCGATACGATAGCCTCGCTGTTTCGAGGCGAAGTCATCCCTTGCCGTCATAAACAGGATAGGGATATTCTCGTCCAGACTCCGCACCGTCTTGGCAAACTCAAAGCCATTGATGTCGGGCATCATAATATCAGACACAATCAAATCAAAAGCATTGGCATACATAGCGTTATAAGCGTCATTTGCCTCTAAACAGCCCGTAACTTCATAACCGCTCTGATTCAGAAATGAACAGACGGCATCATTTAAATCCTTATCATCCTCAACCACCAGTATTTTGAACATAGGTCAGCAACTCCTTTCATTTTTCCTTTGGATGCCCGTGTGCATATAAAATTACCGCGACGGCAATGGCTATCGTTACAAATCCGAAATAGATATATACCCCATGAATGGCAGTCATATTGCTGCCTGTTAATGTATAAATCAGCACCGCAAGCGTGGAGGCGAGCGAACTTGAAATCTGCCTCAGGGTGTTAAAGATCGCACTGCCGTCAACCCGCTCTTTTCCTTCAAGCCCGCTCAGAGCCATTGCGGTTGCCGGTGAATTTAAAGATGACATGGCAATCGTCTGTACCGCAAATGCAACAGCGATATAAATAATTGACGTATTCTGCGAGAATAAGAAGCCCATTACCGAATATATTGCAAATAAACCCGTTCCCACAACAAACATCGGTTTGATCCCGACTTTATCATACAGCCTGCCTGCGGAAAGCGTTGTAATGACCGATAAAACCGAGCCTACGATTGTGGCAAGTCCATATGCGGTATCGGAAAAGCCTCTGATCGCTTTTGCGAAAATAGGTAATATCATTGCGTTTCCCATACAAATAAGATACATGCAAAGGCTTAATATAACGGCTATTCTGAACCCCGCATTCCCGAACACACGCAGATTCAACATCGGTTTTTCGGACCTCAGCTGCAAAAACACAAAAGCACCAAGAAGCAGAAGTCCGACAAGTATCAGTCCGCCGCTTTTGAAAGAAAAAAGTCCACCACTTATATTGCTCACACCGATCAGAAACGCCGCAAATCCGAATGAGGAAAGTGATACATACAGAATGTTCAGATCCGCAGTTTCCCTATCCGTAATATTTTTCATAAACAGGATACCGCAGATAATAATCAGGGTTCCGACCATAAACAGGGATGCGAAAACGCCTTTCCAGCCAAAGGAATCCAGAATAAGCCCTGCATATGTAGGTCCTACAACCGAGGAAACCATTGCTGCCATGGAATAGGCGCCCATAATGGTTCCGTGCTTTTCCTTCGGATAAAGCTTCAGCAGAACGATCTGTGCAAATGACAGCAACATGCCGCAGCCGACAGCCTGAAACAACCTGCTGATAAGCAGCATTGGAAAGTTTACGGATAAAATGGCCGCCAGAGAACCGACTGTAAATGCGGTCATTGCGGAAAAGAAATATACTTTGTTCGGTACTCTCTTGATTAAAAATGCCGTTATCGGTATCGTGATTCCCGAAATCAGCGTCGCGCCGCTTGTGAGCCACTGGGCAAGATTGGATGATACGCCGAAATATTCCGTAAAATTCGGTATCATATTTGCCGTTACCGTGGTAGACATTGACGTTATAAACGCCGCCGCAAGCAGTGTAATCAAAATTCCCGTTCTTTGTACATTTGATATCCTTTTCTTATCGCTTATCATTACCATAACCATGCCTTTCCTTTTGTTATAAGTGTCATTATATCACCCAAATGTTAAAGTTTTGTTTACGAAACATAAAAAAGAAAAAATCTTTTGACTTTCCGCAGTTTCCTATAGTATAAAATAGTTCAAGGACTATGTTTCCACAGTCCTTGAATGTAATCAAACCCTCTCTTTTTCTTTCCTGTACAATTCTCCAAAATAGCCGTTATTTGCCAGCAATTCGTCAAAAGTTCCGGTCCCGACGATTCTTCCGTTCCGGAACACAACGATTCGATCAAATCCGCTTACCGCCGCCAAACGATGCACAATAGCAATCACGGTCGCATCCTCCACCTGCTCCATAACGTTTCTCATAACAATGCTTTCCGTCAGGTTATCCAATGCTGAGGTTGCTTCATCCAGCACAACAATATCAGGATGCTCAAACCACAGTCTGGCCAATGCCAACCGCTGCTTCTCACCGCCGGACAAACAGGTTCCCTTTTCTCCAATTCCTGTTTCCATTCCCTTGTCCAATGTTGTAAGCATTGGCAGCAATTGTGTATTTTCAAGACTGACCTGAATATCAGCGTCCGAAACCGCTTTGTCAAACATCAGATTTTCTCTGATTGTGCCGTCAAAAACAGGGGTATCCTGTGAGAAATAAGATACTTTTTCATACAACGATTCCAATGAAAACCTTTTCAGCGGTTTATCATCCAAAAGGATATCGCCCTCCTCACATTTCAGCAATCCGATCAACAATTTTGCCAAGGTGGATTTCCCGGAGCCCGACTCACCGACAAACGCTACTTTTTCGCCCTTCTTTATCGTAATACTGACGTTATCCAGCACGCTTTTGTGTTCGCCGGGAGATTTTTCATAGGAAAAGGATACATTCTCGACCCGGATCTCGTTTAAAAGGGTATCAAAAATATCTCCTTCCCGCAGCTGCACATCCTCCTTCAAATCCAGCAGCTCCGTAAATCGCAGCCATGCCGTTTTGTTCAATTTGTACTGAACATAAATGACATTAAATATCGCAATCGGCGTATACGCGTTATCAATCAGTGTGATTAACGCAATCACCGACCCGACAGACAACCGGCTGTTTCTCCATGCATAGATCAGAATTCCAACATCCAGGAAGGCAACCAACAATGCAAATATCGTAAAAAATGCTTCATGTATCATCGTCATTTTTACTTTTGATGATACAATGATTCGCTTGGCGTGGGATGCTTTTTTTACCTCGTTTGGAAACTGATGCTTCATGCGGAAAAGCGGCATTTCCATGAAACCACGCACAAGAAACCGGTTGAGCTCCTCTTCATTGGTTAATATCTTTTCTTTTATCTGATATAAACCTTTTAACAGCAAATTGGTCACTATAAATACGACAATGTATCCTGCCATGAGAAAACAGGTTATTTTTCTGTCTATCTTCCAAATAAAATATAAACTGAACAGAACTGTCGGTATCAAATCTCTGACAACGCAGAACAGGAAATCATAGAGAACACCTTTTCCCGCATTGGCGCCATTTTCAATCTGCTGCATCAATTTTCCGGTTCCCAGCTTTTGGTATTCAGAATAATCCATTCTGCCTATTTTCCGCAATGCCAATAATTTGAAATCCAGATAAATCTCATTTCCCAATTTTGCCGACGGATACTCATCCAAATAGTTCATCCCATAATTTACGATAAGAACAACACCATAAAACAGGATCCCATAAGCGGTTATTGTCCCATCTGTCAATCCGTCTGCAAGCTTTTGAAAATAGTTTGCCTTATAATTCGACACAAATGCATTGAATAATCCAATTCCCAGATATACAATAACCCAATTCCTGTTGCTTTTTAAGATTTCTTTCATATAGCGCATAACTGTACTCCTTTTCTAATGTCAATATTCCCATTAAAACAGTACAGTTGTGACTGTCAGCAAGTTCCATTATCCTCAGCACAATCTGCTAACAGTTTTCATCAACTGTACTGAGTAATTATCTCGGATATATTTCATAAAATGAACTCACCTCAAATCCTTTTTATTTAATACTATTTATTATAACACGCCCTTCCTCCCCTGCAAGGATAATTTCCCATTAAAATGAATGCAACGACCTGCGATTCCAAATCAAACCGCAGGCCGCCGCTTCTTACAACAAATATATAGTATGTTATGGGAGAGCTACTCGACATCGGCAAGCGCGGATAAATCCTCCTCGCCGGTCCGTATTTTCACTACCTTATCTACATTGTAAACAAAAATCTTACCGTCTCCGATATGCCCCGTGTAAAGCACCTTCTTCGCAGTCTCAATAACCGTATCCACCGGAATACTTGCAACAACCACCTCAACCTTTACCTTCGGCAGTAACGTCGCGTCAACCTCCGCACCGCGATATTTTTCGCCCGCGCCCTTCTGGATACCGCAGCCCATTACCTGCGTCACGGTCATGCCCGTCACACCGATGCCGTTCATTGCTTTCCGCAGGACATCATACCTGGAAAGCTTCGCGATAATAACCACCTTATAGATACCTGACGCGGAGGCAAGCGGCACCTGCGCAACCTTGACAGCCGCATTCTTCTGTGCCTCGGAAGCCTTGTCGTACTCATCGGTGCCAAGCTGAGGGGTCTCGGTTGCTTCCATAATCATGGTGTGCGAAATATCCATCATGCTAAAGCCGGCATAAGCGGAGGGAAGACCAT
>CAMWYL010000272.1 GCA_947178465.1 uncultured Lachnospiraceae bacterium
CTCTGCATCTGTTGCGTCTTCAAGCGTTTCCTTATCAAGCGTAAGCTTGTCTCCTGACTTTTCTATTCCTATTTTCTTCAACGCCTTTTCATTGCCGCGCATTAACTCTTCAAGCTTTGATAATTTTTTGCACAAATCCTTATCTGTTACAGCGCCGGAAGTCTTTTTCATGCCATTATAGGAATCCACCAGTTTTTTCAACTGCTTTTCCAACCTTGATTTCGATGTAACACCGGATGTATATTTTTTCAAATCCTTCACGCTCTTGCGGAATTCTTCAATATTCTTCTGCAAATCCTGTATATCGTCATTCGCCTCAACAACCTTTTTGCTGTATACGCTTGTATAAGAATAATTTCCCGCTATTTTTGAGCATAATTGGTCGATTGTATATTGTCCTGCCATCTCTTCTCCCTCCGCATACAAATAAATACTTTATTTATTATATCGGTTATTTTTCCCAAATTAAACAGTGGCTTTTCAAAAAAATATACCTAATCCCAAATATAACATCGGCTGATGCACCATATATATCTCAAAGGAATGCCGGCCCAGCCATTCCAACCCTGCAAACCTTCCCTTTTTGAGAATGTCAAGTCTGTTGCAATCCCGTAGCTTTTTATGCAGGAAATATCCTGCAAGAAACAGAAGTATCCATGGAAAAAGGGAAAAATAGTCCGTCGAATAAAAACCGCTCTGTGGAAAGCCAAGATAGGTGGTAACAGGATTACGATACAGTACATCAGGCAGCTTCACGATATTTACGGCCTCAAATCCCAGATAACCATCATTGATATTTCGAGTCAGACAAAACAATATCATGCTGGCTGATAATCCCACCAAGGGAACTGCTTTTTGCAGTAATCTGTTCAAAATGCTTACGATCAGCATACAAGAACCGATCAAGGTAAGTATTCCAAATACCACTCTGTCCTGCGGCATAAAGACAATTGTAATTCCAGTAATCAGCGCCCCTCCCATAAATACAACGGTTCCGCGCCTTAGTGCATGTGATCCCAACGACCAACAAAATCCCGAAACAAAGATAAACGTCCAACAAATGCCCTGCTGCCACACATAGGCTCCCTTTGATTGGTACCAAGGCAGGTCAACGCCGAATATGTATACCAAATCCCATGCGGCATGATATGCTATCATATTTAACAGCGCAAATCCACGAATACCGTCTAAAGCCGCATACCTTTTGTCCTTCATCCTCTGCTCCTCCATTATGCGCCGGTGCCTGCATTCTTTCCATCCAAATAATTAATAAACTGCTGCGCGGTACGACCGGAAATGCCACCATGACTTAATTCCCACTTGTTTGCCTCCCTGCAAAGCTCCTCCTCCGACATGTCAATCCCCTGTCTGCGCGCCAACTCAATCACAATATTGAAATATTCTTTCTGGGACGGCTTTGAATAATTAATCGTCACGCCAAACCGATTCACGAGGGAAAGTTTTTCCTCCATCGTATCCGAACGATGCATGCCATTGTCAACCTCTACATCATTTCTGTCATTCCACGTCTCCTTAATAAGATGTCTGCGATTAGACGTGGCATAAATCAATATATTGTCCGGTTTTGTCTCTACGCCACCCTCGATTACGGCCTTCAGAAATTTGTATTCTATTTCAAACTCCTCAAAGGAGAGGTCATCCATATAAATGACAAACTTATAGTTACGATTTTTTATCTGTGCGATGACATTTGACAAGTCCTTAAACTGGTGCTTATAAATCTCAATCATACGAAGTCCTTGCGGATAAAAGGCATTGACAATTGCCTTGATGCTGGTCGATTTGCCGGTACCGCTGTCCCCGAAAAGAAGTACATTGTTCGCTTTTCGCCCCTCAACAAACGCCTTTGTATTGTCAATCAGCTTCTGCTTTTGTATTTCATATCCGATAAGGTCATCAAGCATGACCTTATCCATATTATTAATAGGAAGAAAGACCATTTCGTTATTGGACTTTTCCTTTATCCGGAACGCCTTATTCAAACCAAACATCCCCACTCCGTACACTTTGTAAAATTCCGTCACACAGTCAAAAAACGCATTTTCATCCTTTGCATTCTCAAGCTGCCTACTTAACGCAATGATTTTTTCGCTTACATTTCGATTATACATCAACTCCTTCTTGTTGATTGCTTTATAATCGGAAATCTGAGAAAAGCAGTCAATACCAAGTACCTGTTCAATCTTGGAAAAATCAAAATCAAACAGATTTTTAAATACTCTGAAATCATTTTTTGCAAAATGATTTACACTGCCGTCATTGGCACCTACCTTTTCACAAGTAATACTAAAGGGATTTTCATTAGTGACAAGATAAAAGGTCAGGTAATTATGCCACAGATTATCATTGAATCCGTAATCTGTAGCTACAATAAGCAGTCTTTTGAGCTGTGTATAAATATCTTTTATGAGCTGCGGCTTTGAAGCCTTGTCCTCCTCAAAGCGTCTAAAAATTTCCCCTATCTGATAAAGAATACACGTTTCCTCCATATCCCCATACATAATCAGCTTTGCAATTTCACGATACATTCTTTTTCCTCCCATCCCTGAAATATCTTTTATATATTATACACCAATTTTACTGCCTGCCAAGAAAAAAACATCTTATATATAAGGATCTGATGTCCTATATATAAGATGTTATATGCAAATCAAATAATCTCAACGGGATAACGAGTATTATGTCCGTCACTCACGGGAATAAACCAACAGTTCCAATTGATCCTGACTCAAAACATTATCTTCCGCATCATCGCCGATACCGTTGACGTCCTCCTCAATTTCCCGTAAGGCGTCCTGTGCCTTCTGATCATCCGCAATCGCGCGCATGATCAGATTGATATCCTCCGGTGAAAACATGGTTATTGCCTGTGACAGCTCCCCTAAATTATTTCTGTTTACCATTAAGCGGCCACCACCTGACAGCCGGATTACCAATACATCCTTCGGGTCGCTCATATTGCCCAAACTTATTGTATCAGACCGCTCGTCACACACAAATTGCACTCCGTTGTAATTGATTACCCCGTCCTGTGCAAGATACCCGTATGGGACCGTTTCCTTATATGTGCCGTTTAATTTCTCTATAAGACAACTACGCTTTATGATGTCCGCCTTATAAAGCGATTCTAAACGCTCCTCCTTCTCTTCCTCCTGCTGCTTTTTTACGGCCTCAATATTTTTATCAACCTTTTTCAGCAGCTTTTCCCATTCACTGTTTGTAAAGGATGCCCCACCGATGGCAAACCTCTCCTCCGTCTCCCCGTTCTTTAACTTTTCAACAATTTCATTTTTTCTATCCTGTATACAAAGCAAAAGCTCATGCCTTGACAGATCTGCGACATTTGATACCATTCCATTCCTCCGCTCGCACATATTATATTATAGAAGCTTTTCGTAACCGAAACCTTCATATACTATATCGGAGGCTGAAATGCATTTCTTAACCGCATGCCGAAGCTTATCCGAAAATCATTCTCTTCATTTGCTCCAGCCGCTTATAAAACTGCTGATAGAAATCCGCATCCTGCATATAAGGCTCCACATAAAAGCACTGTAAAATCTGCATGGTAATCTTCTTTATATATGTATCCTCGCCACGCATCAAAAGCTCTGCCTGTACATCCTTAAGAAAATCGTGCCAATCCTGTATAAAGCTCTGGTTCCGCTTAATGTCCGGTGTGTCAATCCATTTGCCCACCTTCACCTTGGACTTATTTGCCTTTTTGCATTCATGTGTCTGTAAAATATAGGAAAAACTTCCCTCTTCATATACTCGTCCAAGCGGAAATATACGGCAGATTCCGGGTCTGTCAGAATGAATACTGCAACGTCCCTCTGCATCCAAAAACGCACAGGCCTCATCTTCATTATCTGCCATTCTCAAGTTAGGTAAAATAACACCATCCACAATATTCAGCTCAAGCTTATCGCCAAGCAATGCTTCAAAGCGAAGCCCTAAACGACTCGAAATCCTGTAAAAATCCAACGGATCCAATATAACAGAGTTCCCCATACCATGGCAACAATCGCTACATCCCTTGCAACCATCGCAGTCCGCCTTTACCATATCCGTCAGCTGATATCTTTTTCCATCTGAAATTTCACTCAAATCACAGTCTCGCAGCATCCCGACGCATGCTCCTTCCCATAAATAATATTTCGAATCCTTTCCGACACTCTGCAATTGACAATATAATCAAAACAACTCAATTCCCGGTCACAGAGCGTGAATACCTGCATTTAACCTTGCCGACACTGATTCTTATCTCAAGTATTATATTATCAACAATTTCTTCCAAAGTCGATATTTTTGTCGATTTCCCTGCTATTATTGCGTCACAGTCTTCACCCTCAGGCAGTGATATCTCCAAAAATCTATTCATTTTCTTTACCTTCATGTACAGCATTCTTTCATGGCATACGTGCAAAAAGCTCTGCTCCCTTAATACATTTAGTGGACACCGCAAGATTATACACTCTATTTTGTACATAATGATGCAAGGTTTTTGCATATTTTACCACAATATGCTCATGTGCATTATGTGGTTTTTCTACTCCCACAAATTCATATTGGTTGAAAATATTCCTTCATTTTCAAAATTTTCCATATTCATTTCTTTGTTTTCATTTCATTTTCTAGTAATTTACCTTTTGATTTTTACCGTTATTTTTTCACACCTCTTTTTTATTTTTACTTTTCTCTACCGAATAATGAATATCAAGATTATCCTTTTCGGTCATTTCCAATATTTTTATTAAATTTTTCACTAATTATTGTGTTCTCCTCCTTTTGACCCATATAATCAATATGTTTTCCACAATATTCACATATTTATCCAC
>CAMWYL010000273.1 GCA_947178465.1 uncultured Lachnospiraceae bacterium
TTTGAGATATACTGATATAAAATTTATATGATACATGAGGATGACTACTATTAACCGGAAAAATTCAAAAGCTTACAAAATTGCACTTACCGGACTTATCGCAGCGCTATCCTATGTGGTATTTACTTTTTTACAGATCAAGATAACGCTGCCCGGCGGCGATGCCACAAGCATCCACCTCGGAAACGCCGTATGTGTGCTTGGTGCGCTCCTGCTTGGCGGACCGTTGGGTGGTCTCGGCGGTGCGATCGGCATGACGATCGGAGACCTCTTTGACCCCGTGTACATCACCTACGCTCCCAAGACCTTTTTCTTAAAGTTCTGCATCGGTCTGATCACGGGATTTATCGCCCACAAGCTCGGTAAAATCTCTACCTCCGGTGATACAAAGAAGGTATTCCAATGGACACTTATCGCGGCGATTGGCGGACTTCTGTTTAATATCATTTTTGACCCGCTTATCGGCTATTACTACAAGCTGCTCATTCTGGGGAAACCTGCTGCCGATTTGACCCTGGGGTGGAATATCGCGTCCACCTCCATCAATGGGGCAACCTCTACCATCGTTTCCGTAGCGGTATACATGGCGCTTCGTCCCGCGCTCAAAAAGTCCGGACTGTTACCGGGCATTGGTAATAAAAATAAAGAAACAGCGTAGCCGCCGGCTCGCTGTTTCTTATTATAATGATTTATACCTTTCTTATTCATCTCCATCCAAGGTAAAGCTGCTCGTATTCTCTGCAAGCGTCTCTGACATCTCAACGATGGTATTAACATCCCCACTGCAATCGGAAACAATCTTTCGAAGCTCCTGCATAGCCGCTGAAGTCTCCTCCGTGCTGGCCGCATTCTCTTCCGCGATGGACGCAAGACTTTCAACCGCAACAGATACCCTTCCCTTAAGGCTGTCAAGCGTATCAATCTCATTCTTGATGCTGTCAACCGCAGCGCCGACCTCTCCGATTTCATTATTCAAATCACTGAATACGGCCTGTGTTCTCTGAAGCTCCTCACCCTGCTTATCAATGACCTCTGTGACATTTTTCATGGTATCAACCGTCGTATTCGAGTTTCGAATAAGCATCTCAATAATGCCCGTGATGCGGTTTGCAGACTCCGCGGACTGATCCGCAAGCTTACCGATCTCATCCGCAACCACCGCAAAGCCTTTACCATGCTCACCGGCACGCGCCGCCTCTATGCTGGCATTTAGCGAAAGCAGACTCGTCTGATCCGCAATGTCCGTAATGATATCTGCCGCCGACTGGATATCCTGTGCCGAATGATTCGTCATATTGGTCTGTTCATATACCACGCTGAAGGCTTCCTTTGTATCATTGCTGATCTTAATCAGCTCTTCAAGTGTCTTATCAACATTCTTGTTATATTCACGCATCATATCCGTATTGCCGACAAGCTGCTTTACATTCTTTGCAGTCTTTTCAATCGCATTGCCCATCTCCTGAATTTCCGCGCCAACCTGCGCCGTATCCTGCGCCTGCTGTGTCGAGCTCTGCGCAATCTCCTCCACCGCGCGGTCTACGTTCTGAATATAGGACGCCATGTTGCCAAACGAGCTTGAGAAGTTATCAGATATACTGTCAAGATTCGTCGCACTGTGCTTAATGTTCATAACAATCTGCGAGAAGTTCCGAATCAGCGCATTAATGCTTATCGCAATATCGCCGACCTCATCCGCACGCCTTGTAAGCCTGCCGTCAAGCTTTATATTCAGCTTTCCGTTGGAAAGATTATTCAGGGCTTTTACAACCTTCCCTATCGCTATGATCACTACCCGTACAAAGAATATGGTAAGGACAATGCCGACTGCCAGAATCACGCAAAGGAAAATCACGCTTCTTATCATATTCGACGTGTAAATCGAATTTATTTCCTTTTTGTTGAGACCGACAAAAGTCATTCCTATGATCTCATCCTTATTATACTGATACAGCGGACTGTAGCTTGCGTAATATTCTTCACCGGCAATCTCCACATGATCGCTGTAGTAGTTCTCCCCTTTGTTTAAAACAATATCCGCAATCACGGGATCCGCAGTGGTACCCAGCATCCGGTTCCCCTGCTCATCCACCAGCGAGGTAGCGACACGGATATCACCGAAAAATACCGTAACCTCCAGGTCTACCTCATTCTTGAAATTATCAAAAAATTCAAGGTTGTCGCTTATATTACGTTTCCCTTTATAGAACTTCCCGTTTGTATACATATATGTACCACTCGCAATATTTCCTACAGAAGTCTTAAAAGCATACTGCGCAGCATTCAGCTCATGCCGTACCATCGCCTCCGTAATATTTTCACTCACGGTTTTTACGGAAAAAACCGCTATCGCGAACAGCAAAATCATCGGTATCGCTATTACCAGCAATAACCTCAGCATTAATTTAATTCCTTTCCTGTTTTCGATTACAATATTCTTCTCATCCATACTTTCGCCCTCTGTCTTTCTGCTTTTCCATTCACTTCATTGATAAGGGATATTCACTCTCATGTCTAAGTTTAGGCTATCATATTTTGTGAATTATTTCAATATTTTAATATGTATCATGGAGATTTTTATTCAATTATAATATAAATAAAAATCGGCGGTAAATCTGTGATAGTTTTACCGCCGGCTGATATTTTGTTTTGATTGGGGTTACTCCGTAAACAACGGCGTAGAGTAATACCTGTCCCCACTGTCAGGAAGCAACGCGACAATCGTCTTTCCCTCATTCTCAGGACGTTTCGCAAGCTCCACCGCCGCATAAAGCGCTGCACCGGAAGAGATTCCCGTAAGGATTCCCTCTCCTCTCGTAAGCTCCTTGGATGCGGCGAACGCATCCTCATTCTCTACCTTAATGACCTCATTATAAATCTCCGTATCCAGCACCTTCGGCACGAAGCCCGCACCGATTCCCTGAATTTTGTGCGCGCCTGCCTTCCCCTCCGACAGTACGGGAGAGTTTGCCGGCTCCACTGCCACCAGCTTCACATTCGGATTCTTTTCTTTCAAATACTTTCCAACGCCGGTAATCGTGCCGCCGGTGCCGACGCCTGCCACAAATATATCCAATTGACCGTCCGTATCCTCCCATAGCTCAGGTCCTGTCGTCTCATAGTGCGCCTGTGCGTTCGCGGGATTATCAAACTGTCCCGGGATAAACGCACCTGCAAGCTCCTTTGCAAGCTCCTCCGCCTTCTCAATTGCGCCCTTCATGCCCTTCGCGCCATCCGTAAGGACAAGCTCCGCACCATATGCCTTCAGGATATTTCTGCGTTCTACGCTCATTGTTTCCGGCATTGTGAGAATGATTCGGTATCCCTTTGCCGCCGCGATTGCCGCAAGGCCAATCCCCGTATTCCCGCTCGTCGGCTCAATAATCACCGAATCCTCCTTCAAAAGCCCCTTCTGCTCCGCATCCTTTATCATATAAAACGCTGCCCTGTCCTTGACACTTCCGGCCGGATTGCGATACTCCAACTTTACCAAAATCCTTGCCTTCAAGCCGTGTGCCTTCTCTATGTTCGTAACCTCCACCAACGGCGTCCCACCGATAATCTCCGTAAACCCTTTATATACCCTTGCCATTTTACTTTATGCTCCTCTCATTATTTCACGGGAATAAACATCTCCGCCTTAATCCGCAATCGCCTTAAATGCCTCTTCCAAATCCTCAATAATATCGTCAATATGCTCTGTTCCGATGGAAAGCCTGATTGTATTTGGCTTAATCCCCTGGTCCGCCTTCTCCGCATCATTCAGCTCCGCATGCGTCGTCGAATAAGGATGAATCACGAGGGATTTCACATCCGCTACATTCGCAAGCAGTGAGAACAACTCCAGATTGTCGATGAAATCCTTCGCCTTCTGCTCCCCACCTTTAATCTCAAACGTAAAGATGGATCCTCCGCCATTCGGGAAGTATTTTTTATAAAGCCGCTGCTGTTCCGCGTCCTCTGTAACAGACGGATGATTTACCTTCTCTACCAACGGATGCTTGGAAAGGTACTCCACCACCTTTAACGCATTCTCCACATGGCGTTCTACTCTCAATGAAAGTGTCTCAAGTCCCTGCAAAAAGATAAATGCATGGAACGGGGAAAGTGTCGCACCCGTATCCCGCAGTAAAATTGCCCGTATTCTTGTGACAAAGGCCGCAGGTCCTGCCGCGTCCGTAAAGCTGATGCCATGATAGCTTGGATTCGGCTCCGTAAGCTGCGGGAACTTCCCGCTTGCCTTCCAGTCAAATTTACCCGCGTCAACGATAACACCGCCGATGGTCGTACCGTGCCCGCCAATAAACTTTGTCGCGGAATGAACAACAATGTCCGCGCCATATTCAATCGGCCTTACCAGATACGGCGTCGCAAAGGTGCTGTCCACCACCAATGGAAGTCCGTGTGCATGCGCAAGCTTTGCAATCGCTTCAATATCAGACACCTCGGAATTCGGGTTCCCCAATGTTTCTATGTAAAGTGCTTTCGTGTTGTCCTGTATCGCCTTCTCGAAATTACTGATATCCAGCGGATCAACAAAGGTCGTGGTCACACCATAGTCCACCAGCGTATGCGCCAAGAGGTTATAAGTGCCGCCGTATATATTCTTTGCCGCTACAATATGCCCTCCATTCTGTGCCAAATTCTGAATGGCGTAGGTTACCGCCGCCGCGCCCGAGGATACTGCCAACGCCGCAATGCCGCCCTCCAGCTTCGCAATCCTCTGCTCGAAAATATCCTCCGTGGGATTTGTCAGCCGTCCGTAAATATTTCCCGCATCCTGCAGACTAAAGCGTGCCGCCGCATGTGCGGAATTCTTAAATACGAATGACGATGTCTGGTAAAT
>CAMWYL010000274.1 GCA_947178465.1 uncultured Lachnospiraceae bacterium
TGGAATTTGCGTACGATTCCAAATTTGGGGCAAAATATGCAAACATGGTTATTGACAGTCTGTTTCCGCTGTTTGACTATGCGGAGGGAGGCGTGGATTTTCTGTTTATGCCGCTCCATTTCCGAAATCATACCGTCGGATATTTTGTCATCCGCAATGCGATTTATCTGATGGAAAAGCAGTACCTGTTTAAGGTTCTGAATACATTGACCTCCGCGATGGAGAACCTCCACGAAAAGGAACGGCTTGCGTATATGAACCGAATGCTTTCGGAGATGAGTATCCGAGATTCCATGACGGGGCTGTATAACCGTCTTGCCTTTTCCAAGCTTGCGGTGGGATTTTTCGAGGAGAGCAGGCGGCGGGGAGAGCGCATTCCGATTATGTTTATTGATATGGACCGGTTAAAATACATCAATGACCATTTCGGACATGAGTACGGAGATTTGGCGATTCAGACCTTAGCCGGAGCAATTACGGAGAACTGCGAGGAGGATGCGATTGCGATAAGAAACGGCGGGGATGAGTTTGTCGTTATACAGAAATCCATGCCGGAGGAGAATTGCAAGGAGCTGCTCCGACGCGTGCGTGCGCAGATAGAGCGCGAGGCCGCTCGTCTGGAGTTGCCCTTTCCGCTTTCCTTTAGCGCCGGAATCGTATATACGGACCCGCAGGGCGATAAGTCCTTGGACGCTTATATTAACATGGCGGATGAAGTTATGTATGAGGAAAAGGCGTTGAAGCGGGCAAACAGAACGGAATG
Source organism: uncultured Lachnospiraceae bacterium (assembly GCA_947178465.1). Lineage (GTDB taxonomy): Bacteria > Bacillota > Clostridia > Lachnospirales > Lachnospiraceae > COE1. Next base: position 764 of record CAMWYL010000274.1, read on the forward strand.
AAGAGAGAGCGGAGAAGGAATGAAATGATGAAGCTTTACGACAAAAAGCAGATTGATTGGAGCAATGTCCTCTTTGATAACAGGGCGTTGTTCCTTTTGCTGGTTCCCATTATTGTGGAACAGCTTCTAAATTCATTTATGGGAATGGTCGATACCATGATGGTATCGACGGTGGGCAGTGAGGCCATATCCGCGGTATCCCTTGTGGATTCCCTGAATAATCTGGTTATTCAGGTGTTTTCGGCGATGGCGACAGGCGCGGCGATTATATGTTCGCAGTATTTGGGCAGCGGAAACCGGAAGGAGAGCAATCGGGCGGCCAATCAGGTTGTGCTCACGGTTTTTGTAATCGCCATAGGGATTACGATTGTCTGTCTGATTGGCAGAGAACACTTGCTTCGGCTGATCTTTGGAGCGGTAGAAGATGAGGTAATGGACAATTCCCTTGTCTATTTTCTGATAACCGTGCTGTCCTATCCGTTTTTGGCGCTGTTTAATGCAGGGGCGGCATTTTACAGGGCGGGAGGCGACTCCAAATTCCCCATGAAGGTATCGGTGATTTCCAACGTGCTGAATATTGTCGGGAATGCGTTTTTTATTTACGGTTTTCATTGGAGTGTCGCGGGGGCGGCGCTTGCGACGTTGATTTCGAGAGTATTTTGTACGGTAGTGATATTTTATCAGCTGCGAAAGCCCCATCAGGTTATTGTGATTAAGGACTATCTGAAAATCAGGCCGGATATGCTGCTGATTGTGAAGATTATGGCAATCGGTATTCCGGCGGGAATAGAGAACGGAATGTTCCAATTCGGGAAACTGGCGATACAGTCCACGGTATCGACAATGGGAACGGCGGCGATAGCGGCACAGGCCATGACGAATATTCTTGAGAATGTCAACGGTATTTTCGGCATCGGCGTCGGTATCGGGCTGATGACGGTAGTGGGGCAGTGTATCGGCGCAGGCAGAAAGGAAGAGGCGAAGTATTATATCGTGAAGCTTACCGGTGTGGCGTGGGTAGGGATCCTGGTATCCTGTCTGCTGGTGTGGGCGATTACGAAGCCGGTTACATGGCTTGCGGGGATGGAGCGTGTATCTGCGGAGCTGTGCTTTGAGATGGTGACGGTGATTACGATTGTCAAGCCGCTGGTATGGGTCGGCTCCTTCACGATTGCCTATGGATTGCGGGCGGCAGGAGACGTGCGGTTCTCCATGATCGTCTCCACGATAACCATGTGGTGCTGCCGTGTGGCGCTATGCGTTTTCCTTGTGCGGGCGTACCACTTCGGACCGATGGCGGTATGGATTGGAATGTTTACGGATTGGACGATTCGTGCCGTGATATTTTCCATGCGCTTTCTGCGCGGGAAATGGCTGAAGAGCCTGATAGCCGGGTAATGGGATGCGCTTCCGGTGAAACATCTTCCCGGAACAAAACGGAAGGGTATTGACTGCTATGGTCTTGCCGGAAATAAGAGGATTCGGGTTGTCGGAAAAGGTAATATTGTGAATAACGAATGATTTTTAATAAAAGAATAACGTGTGTGTGGATTTGAATTCGCGATGTGTGTTCCGGAAATCGGCAACAGGAGAATATTTGTCATCAGGAAAAATTTGTAAATTAAATAACAAACGATATAAAAACTAGCGGAAAACCTTGCAGGTATGGTGAAAATGATACAAAGACCTGTCAGGACAATGAAGAGCAAGAGCCGTCATAAAAATAAAAGAAATGCTGCAGGCGTGAAAACGGTGTTTCGTCTGCAGCATTTCGTAATTACAGTGCCTTTTTGGTGAGCAATTCATACCCCTTCAGATAAATATCACGTGTTTTCTCTACGATTTCCTGAGGCAATGTCCAATTATGATCGGGATGTTCCTTTAACCAGTCCCGCGCAAGCTGCTTGTCAAAGGAAGGCTGTCCATGCCCCGGTTCATAACCTTCTGCCGGCCAGAAGCGGGAGCTGTCAGGGGTCAGCATTTCATCCCCGATAACGATGGTTCCGTCCTCATCCAAACCGAACTCAAACTTGGTGTCTGCAATGATAATCCCTTGGCGTAATGCATAGTCCGCGCATTTTTCGTACAGGGCAATCGTATAGTCGCGCAGCTTGGCGGCATATTCCGCACCCTTTCCCGGGAAGCTGCTCTCCAGATACGCAATACTCTGTTCATATGAAATATTTTCGTCATGTGTGCCAAGCGCCGCTTTGGTGCTTGGCGTGTAGATTGGTTCCGGAAGCTTTTGCGATTCCTGAAGTCCCTCCGGCAGCCTGATTCCGCAGACCATACCGGTTTCGCGATAGCTTTCCCAACCGCTTCCCGTGATATAACCGCGAACAATGCATTCGATTGGGAGCATCTTGAGTTTGCGGCAGAGCATACTGTTCCCGTTAAATTTATCCTGTCGGAAGAATTCCGGCATGTCATTGATATTCACCGAAATCATATGGTTTGGGACGATATCCTTCGTCATGTCAAACCAGAACTTGGACATTTGGGTCAGAACCATGCCCTTTTTGGGGACCTCATTATTCAAAATTACGTCAAAACAGCTGATGCGGTCAGTGGCGACGATAATTAAATTATCCCCGTTATCGTAAATCTCACGAACCTTTCCTTTTTTTATTTCCTTTATCTCCGTCTTATTGAAAAGCTCAAAATCCATTTTATCCTCTCCTTTCAAAATCGCGTCAATGCTGGCCACAAGCTGCGTCATGCGTGTTATTTTTGCCGTGAGCATTCTGCGCTGCATTTGCAGAATATGGCTTTGGTCAAGAACGGGATCCTCCAAAAGCGCTTTGATTTCCTTTAGGGAAATATCAAATTCACGGAAGAACAGTATTTGCCGTAGCTGTTCCAAGGCCTTATCGTCATAAAGCCGGTATCCGCCCTCACTTTTTTTCGTTGGCTTCAACAAGCCAATCTCGTCATAGTAGTGAAGCGTGCGCACGCTGACACCTGTAATATCTGAAATTTCCTTTACGGTTTTCATGACATCTGTCCTCCTGTTCCTGATACTATCACTATAAGCTATGACGTTCCGTGAGTGTCAAGAGGTTTTGGGAAATTTTTAAATGTTGGAATTTTGAAAAACTTTTAAATGTTGGAAACAGTCGAATTTTGTATACTTTCCAAACGCAATATGCTATACTTGAAATTGCAGGCCATAGGTATATAAGCATATCCGTATACGTGTGGGAATAATAATGAAGAAGCACAAATTTGCAGGTGTGTCAGAAATGGAGGAATTATCAATGGGTGAATTTGCAGGCTGGATTATCGGGGGAGTTGTTGCAATTTTTGTAATAATATTGCTGTGCATGGGTTATGTGAAGGCACCGCCCGATATGGCATTTATTATTTCGGGTATCAAAAAGAAATCCAAGATTGTAATCGGAAAGGCGAGCATTCGCATTCCTTTTTTGGAGCGTCTGGATAAGCTGAATCTGAGATTGATACCGATTGATGTAAAAACAAGCAATGCGGTTCCTACGGCGGATTACATTAATATCAATGTTGACGCTACCGTAAATATTAAGATCAGCAACGATCCTGAGCGGTTAAGGCTTGCCGCAGAGAACTTTCTGAATAAGAATACGGAATACATAGCCAGTGTTGCCAGAGAGGTTCTGGAAGGTAATGTGCGTGAAATCGTAGGTAAGATGAAGCTTGAGGAAATGGTATCCGATCGGCAAAAGTTCGCGACGCTCGTTAAGGAGAACGCGGAGCCTGATTTGGCGGCAATGGGTCTGGATATTATCAGCTTTAACGTGCAGAACTTTGTTGACGGTAATGAAGTAATCGAAAATCTCGGTATTGACAATATCGTGAAAATCAAGAAATCGGCTGCAATCGCAAGGGCAGAGAGCGAGCGCGACATCAAGGTGGCACAGGCTGCTGCCGACAAGGAATCCAATGACGCTGCCGTAACGGCGCAGACAGAGATTGCAAAGAAGCAGAATGAGCTTGCAATCAAGAAGTCCGAGCTGCAGATGGAAGCGGATACCAAGAAGGCGATGGCAGACGCCGCTTACGAGATTCAGAAGGAAGAGCAGCGTAAAACAATAGAGATTAGCA
>CAMWYL010000275.1 GCA_947178465.1 uncultured Lachnospiraceae bacterium
GACACAAGGGTATGACATCTTACAACGGAAAGGAGGAATTGGCAATGGTTTATGCAGATGTTCCCGGCCTATTGGGAGAATAGGCATTTAGAATATTCTCCTTTTTTGATGAAAAATATTGAGAAAGAGAGAATTACAATGACAAAAAAATACAGAACGATTCATGCGATGGCTTATCCGATTCTGCTAAACTATCTGTTGTCGAGCGTATTTGAGCTGCTGGATAAAGCAATTGTCGGACATTATTCCGTTCAGGGTTTTGCACTTGTGGGCGTGGCAGCCTCTTTCACCTATGCGATAACAGGCGCATTGGGTATTTTATCGGCCGCCTTCAATATTGTTGCCGCAGACGAAAAGGGGAAAGGCAACACATCCGGATTCGAGACAGCATTTGTTATCAGTAAGGGGCTTTCCCTTCTGATCGGTATAAGCTTTTTCGTGCTCAGCATCCTTGGAGGACGCTGCTTTTTTCAACAGGTATATGGTATTTCAGAGGAGCATCTGTCGGAATTATTATCCTATTTTTATCCGACATCATTCACGGTAGTCCAAAATATGCTGATTTTTCAATATTCTGCATATTTCCGAAACCACCTGAATACCAAAATCACATTGTACAGCACCATTGTCTCCACCTGCGTAAATCTGTTTTTTGATTTCTCGCTTGTATACGGAGCCTTTGGGTTTCCAAGGCTTGGCACCGCAGGGGCAGCATGGGGAAGTGTTATCGGACTGTTTGCCGGATTGCTTGTATATCAATTGGCATATTACAGGCATCACACCATATCCGGGATCTGCGGCCAAATGCGGGACTTTGGCAGAAAGGCGGCAATGGCAAAGAAAATTCTGAACTTATACCCGTCATTGCTCGGACAGGAGCTGCTGGAAAGCACCATATTTGTAATTGTCGTATCCGGAACTGTTGCAAGACTTGGAACGGAGCAGATGGCGGTATATAATCTGTTGGACACAGTGGGCAGTACCATCGGCCTTCCGATATATGCTTATGCTTCCGCCACACAGACGCTTGCACTGCAAAATGCTGCTGCCGGAAATCCGACTGCGGTCAGGGATTATATGAAAAGCGGCCTGCGGCTGGCATTTGCGGTAATCCTGCTCTTGTGCACACTCTGCGGTATTTTCAGCAGGATTCTTTTGCGTCTGATTGTGTTTGATACTGCTCTCATCACGGCATCCCAAAGGCTGTTATGGTCAGTATTTTTGCTGCAGCTTGTCAAGGTTCCTTATCAGATTCATATGAGCTATCTGCAGGGGATTGGCAGGGAACGCTTTGTTTTCGCCTATACGGCGATTGGCACGATTGTCACAAGTATTAGTGTCGCTTCTATAGGAATTCTGACAGGACTGTCAGGAATCTTTTTTCTAATGATTGCAGAATTTGCGATTTTGGGAATGATTTATCTGCGGACCTATGGGAGCTGATTGACAGCTCCCACCGCGGTATGTCACGATCACTTTTCCGCCTTTGGTATTTCATATAAATATAAAGGCAAATAACCTTGACAAATCATGTCTGTACTGATATTCTTTAAATTGATATTAGGCGAAACGCTTGATCCACGCTTGTTAGGGAAAATTTCTCTGACAAGCGTTTTTTATTTCCGCGAACAAACCAAGTGACTGCTTGCAGCGGGTTTTTGACTTTAAACTTTTATGCAGGGTGAAGCGTCATAAAACAGATTTAGGAGGAAAATCAATGGTTACAATCAGCAAATTCAGTTATGAAAATCCAAGGTATCTTAATCTTCTCAAACGAAAAAGCAGCATTCCAAAGGAGGTAGAAGCTACTGTCAGGGAAGTACTGCAGAATGTCAAAGCACAGGGCGACGAGGCGTTATACGCTTATATGCAAAAGTTTGATAACGTTAACATCAGAAAAATCGGGTTATTTGTCTCGGAGGAAGAATTTGCGGAGGCAAGGGAAAAAGTATCCGAAGAATTTAAGGACGCAGTCAAAAGAGCCTGCGATAATCTTTTTCGATTTCATAAAAGACAATTGCCCACAGGTTTTTCCGAGGTCTATGAAAATGGCGCCATACTTGAACGCAAATATACGCCGGTGAATAGTGTTGCCGTTACGGTTCCCGGCAATATGGCACCACTTGTCTCAACCTTATATATGAATTTGGTTCCCGCAATCGTTGCGGGTGTTCCAAACATATATATACTGACCAAACCGAGAATCGATGGAACGATCGACGAACATTTACTGTATGTAGCCGATTATCTGAATGTCAAAAATTATTATAAGCTTTCCGGCTCTCAGGGATTGGCTGCTGTCGCTTATGGGACAGAAACCGTCAGGAAGGTTGACGCGATAACGGGCCCCGGTAATAATTTTACGCAAATGGCAAAAAAACTGCTGTTTGGTGAGGTGAAAATCGATTCCATCGCAGGTCCCTCCGAAATTGCGATTATCGCCGATGCAAATGCAAATCCCACCTTTATCGCCGCCGACATGATGTCCCAGGCAGAGCACGGGACTGGATTTGAGGCTGCCACTGCCTTTTGCTTATCCGAAGAACAGGCAAAGCAGATTAAAAATGAAATTATTCGCCTGTGTGAAGAAAATGACTTGATAAAAGTAACCCAAAAAACCTTTGAAAATTATGGTGATATTTTTATTATTGATTCCATGGAAGAAGCCATAAATGCGGTAAATGAAATCGCACCGGAGCATGTTGAATTATTGCTTGAGGATTACCAGACTGCACTTGCGAAGCTGACAAATGCCGGCGCCGTTTTTGTCGGCGAATACAGTACCGAACCGGTGGGCGATTATTTCTGTGGAACAAACCACATTCTCCCGACATGCGGAACCGCAAAATTCGCCTCCGGCATGTCCGTACAGGAATTTATGAGGGGGTACAGTGTCATTCAATATCCGGAGACCGCATTAAAAAACAACGCCGATTATATCATTAGGCTTGCGGAATCAGAGGGAATGAGGGCACATGCTCTGGCAGTGAAGGTCAGAAAATAAATTTGTAAACAGTCAATACCCCGCAGCAAACGAACGGGGTATTGACCTTATTAACATTGGCACCGGAATTATATATCCAACATAGAAAAATTAATAAAAAACCCTGAATAAATTCCAACAGGGATATTATCAGAAAAGGTATAGTTCGCAGTACTGTCACTTTTAAAATCATAAACAGTGACAAGGTTCCTTTCATAATCAACAATCCAATATTCACGGACACCTGCTGTCTGATATTTAAATAATTTTTTGTAATAGTCCATTGGACGGCTATTGGGCGATACGATTTCTATAATCCAATCAGGAGCTCCGACGCATCCCCTGTCATCAAGCTTATCCGGATCACATATCACGCAGATATCGGGTTCTACATAGTTTTTATCTTTCTCATTTAAAAATACGGCAAAAGGCGCAATATAACATTTACATGAAACATTGTTTGATTTAATATACTGCCTGATCGTTCCAAAAAGCTCCCCTGCAATATCCTGATGTTTCCTGCCGGGCGGAGCCATATAATAAATCTGACCGTCAATCAGCTCAGCACGTTCCCCTTCAGGTAAGGCATAAATATCATCAATTGTATAGATTTTTTCTTGTGCCAATGCCTTAATAACACATCCTTTCATGGTTATTGTATTCGGTTTCGTTCATAACATATCAGACTTGTTATCTCCACCATCATAGCTGAATTATAACAAAAAAGTTTATTGATATAAATACGCAAATTCAATGAATATACCGCAAAGCGGAAGACGTATAAGAATTCCATTAGCTTATACTATTTATGGAAAGTATACTTGACACTTTCTAATTATCGGACTATACTGAAAATGTAAAATTAACTTTCCATTGAAAAGGAGGATCATTTGAAGAATCGGTTAGAAGAGCTGCGGAAAAGCAGAGGAATGAAGCAGGAAGAGCTGGCTGTCGCTTTGGAAGTAACAAGACAGACAATTGGTTCCTTAGAGAATGGCAGATATAATCCGTCTATTCTGCTGGCATTTAAAATTGCTCGTTATTTTAATATGAGTATTGAGGAAATTTTTATTTATGAGGAGGATGTATGATGAAGAAAAAGAATACCTATTATCTTATAGCCATAATCGGAATTGTCCTTTTAGGTGTGGGATTATCCCTGTTGAAGTTCGTTTTACAGCCTCAAGGGATACTGCTGACATTACCCTATATTTGTATCGGATTTGGAAGTGGTCTGTTTGGTCATGGCGTTGGGGAGCTTGTAAACCATAAAGCAGCAAAAAGAAATCCCTCGCTTCAAAGACAAATGGAGATCAGCAGAAAGGATGAACGGAATATCTCGATTGTAAATCATGCAAAAGCGAAAGCTTATGACATGATGATATATGTTTTTGGCGCATTAATGGTTTCCTTCGCACTGATGGGAGTAGATGTTTTTATTGTGCTGCTTCTGATTTTTGCGTATCTCGTTGTCGTCGGCTTCCATATATATTATATAAATAAATATAATAAAGAGATGTAAATGATAAATGAGATTTGGAGATAAAATATGATTAAGCTGATAAAAGGAGACATTACAAAAATTAATACTGTAGACGCTATTGTAAATGCTGCCAACAACAGTTTGCTGGGAGGCGGCGGTGTTGATGGCGCCATTCACAGGGCAGCAGGACCGGAACTGCTGTTTGAATGCCGTCTGTTGGGCGGCTGCAAGACAGGGCAGGCAAAGCTTACAAAGGCATATCAGCTTCCCTGCAGGTATATCATTCATACAGTCGGCCCTGTCTGGAACGGAGGCGCCCACAACGAAGACGCTCTGCTGGCGGACTGCTACGAAAATTCTCTCAAGCTGGCAGCA
>CAMWYL010000276.1 GCA_947178465.1 uncultured Lachnospiraceae bacterium
GCCACGTGGTGCACTAAGTCCCATGGCGGGAGGCACGCCTGAAACAACGAACATGACAAAAGCATCTGCCGTCACGACAGCGGAAGAGGAGACGGAGGAACTTTCGGGGCTCTCCGACGCGGAAAATGTTGATGAGATATTGGAGCTTCTGGTGGAGGACGACGGCGTTCGAGAGCGTATCCGGTATGGCATTGGCCTTTCGGAAGCGGATACGTTAGAAATTGTCCGGCAGAAGCTGGAGAAGTGCACGGAAATCGTTCTGGAGGAAGCGCCCTATGGGGATCCGATCTATTCGCTGGAGGATCTGCGCCTACTGCCGAATCTGAAACAACTGGTAATTGATATCAGCGAATGGGATGATACCGTTATTACGGATTTTTCACCTGTTGCACAGCTTTCACAGCTTGAGCAGGTCTATATCAGCTATGGAAAGGAAGAGCCGATTGACCTTTCTTTTTTGGGTGAGGCAGACACCATAACAGAGCTTTTCATTACAAACAGCAACCTAAAAGATATTTCCTTTTTGGAAGAAATGCCGCAGCTGCGGCGCCTGTCTCTGTATGAGACGCCCGTGGAGGATTTGGCGTTATTGGAAAAGCTCCCCGAGCTGGTCGAGCTGTCACTCTCCGGGAATGAAAATGCGAAGCATATCGAAGCCGTGGGGACGCTGACTAAGATGGAAGATTTGGGACTCCAATACTGCGGTATTGAGGATATCAGCTTTTTGAGCGGCTTGACGGAGCTTCGGGGCGTGAACCTGAACGGGAATTCCATTACAGACCTTACGCCGCTTACAGGCTTGCATAAGCTGGAGCGTTTGGGGCTGTCGCAGAACGGAATCAGTGATATCTCCGCACTTGAAAACCTTACGAACCTGTTTGATTTGGCTATGGATGGAAATGAGATTCGGGATATTTCCGTTCTTGCAAAGCTTCCCCGGCTGAATCAGGTAGGGATTTCCGACAACCGGATTGAGGATTTATCGCCGCTTGCAGGAAAGAAGGAGCTGATGTATGCCGCAGTGTTTGGTAATCCGGTAAAGAGCTTGGAGCCGGTCTGGGACGTGCCGCAATTGCTCTGTATGGATGTCGGTGTATCCAAGGAGGAAGAGGAAATCATAGCAGGCTGGCTGGAGGAACATTATCCCGAAGCGGAAGAAGTCGAATATATTGATTTTATTCAGGGTGATTTAAATAATGACGGGCGGCAGGATATTGCTTTTGTGGTGGACAGCGATGTCTTTGACATGTATGAGGAAGACGATCGTATGCCGTTTGACCGCCGTCTGTTTATTCTGTTACAGCAGAAGGACGGTTCCTGGCAGGAGCCGGAAAATGTTCCGTGGGTATCAGACCGCACCAGCGGCGGAATGCGGGGAGACCCTTATCATGGCATTTTTATGGAAGCGGGATATCTGCTGATAAAAACCGGATGGGGAAGCAGCGGCGGAGTAGAAGAAATGGAGCGTTATGTCTATCGCAACGGAGCACTTTCATTGGTTCAGACAATTTCCGTGGGGGATTATGCCTATGCGAACGGCTGTGATGTGCGGGTGCGCAACGAGCAGAACGACACCTGGCAAGCCTACGCGATTGCCATGGACGGTTACCGCATGGTTCGGGTAGATCTGGCTGATTCAGAGCATCCGTATCACAAGGCATTTCCCGAAATTGATTTATATGATATGTCCTATTATGTTCACCCTGATAAGCAGGAGACACGAATGACCTCCTCAGAAGCGTTGGATAGCTTTTGCGCTGTTATGACGGATGGGGCAGTCCGGGAGAAGCTTCCCTATGCGGCATGGCAAAAGGAAAACCATGAGCTGCTAAAGGGTGTTGTGCTTCCTGATTATTACTATGTCCTGCCCGGGACTGCGAAAGAGGCTGAGGTCACTGAAAATTCCAAAAGGGAAGCATGGGAGGGCGATTACATTTATTATGACGGTATAACATACGATAACGGAGAGCTTTACCATATCATTGATTATGTATATTATGTTCAGGAGGAGCATCGGACGTATCGGAATACGACATATCTGCTGAAGGACGCTACCGGAGAGATCAGCGAACGCTGACAGACTTCACAGACTGTTGTGGTTCTTATTATTTGACATAAAGAAAACAGCTGAGAAAGTGGAGAATGTCATGTCATGCCATGGCATGCCTTCCCTTTCTCAGCTGTGTATGATAGAGCAGTATGTATGCTCTATTTTTCTATTTCTTCCGTCAGTCTTTCGATTTCAGCAATGATTTCCCCGATGTAATCAATGGTATCCGACAATGGCGCATCTGTGGTGATGTCGATTCCCGCAAGCTTGGAAAGGCCTACCGGGTCTAAGGTACTGCCTGCCACAAGCACCTTTTTCCAATCCTCCACGGCGGGCGTTCCCTCCTTTTCAATCCGTTTGCAGACTTGGGTGGCAACGGTGAGTCCCGCGCTGTAGGTATAAGAGTACAATCCCATGTAATAGTGTGGCTGGCGCATCCATGTCAGTGCTGCATCATCGGAGATTTCCACGTCCTCACCCCAGAACTTTTGCAAGGTATCTTTCATAAGACCGCTTAAGGTCTCGGCATTTACACTGCCGCCCGCGTCTATGATTCTGTAAACCTCCCGCTGGTAGGCTGCTTCCATCAGGTGGGTGACGAAATTGTGGTAGTAGGTGTGTCCAATCATGCTTGAAAGTACCCAACGACGAAATCTCGGGTCGGGATTCGTCTTTAACAGATAATGTGCCATCAATAATTCGTTCATGGTAGACGGAGCTTCCACGAAATAGGTGGAAACATCCGTATCAAAGAGAGACTGGCTATTGTTGCAGGCCTTAAAATGTCCTGCGTGTCCCAATTCGTGAGCAAGCGTGAACACGTCAGACATGCGGTTATTCCATGAAAGCAGGATAAAGGAGTTCTTTCCATAGGGGCTTGCGCAAAAGCCTCCGGTGGATTTGCCTGCATTCTGTGCAAAGTCAACCCAACGGTCGCGGTACGCGGTTCGTACCATCTCTACATAATCCTCCCCCAGAATCGAGAGTCCCTTTTCGATATAGGCTTTGGATTCTTCAATCGTAACCTTTGGGTCATATTCAGGATCAATGGCAATTTTTAAATCCGCAAAGCGCATCCGGTCCAAGTTATGAATTTTCTTTAAAAGCCTTGCATATCTGCGCATATGAGGCGCCAGCTTTTCCGTAATCAGGTCAATCTGGCGGTGATACATTTCCTGAGATACCTTCTGTGAGAAAAGAAGACTGTCAAATACGGAAGCAAAGCCCCGTAAGTCAGCAAGCGTCTTTTCCGTCTGCACCTGTGCATTATAAGCGGCCGCAGTCCCATTTTCATATTCGCGGAGCTTTTTGGAAAAGTTCAAAAAAGCAGCGTGGCGGACAGCGGTATTCTGTTCATATTCGTAATTATCCTCAAACAGAGAATAGCTCAAGGGATATTCTTTGCCTTCCACCATGAAGGAATCAAATTTCATATCGGCAAGCTTTGTCATATTGTAGATTCTGTAGGGTGCGTGCAAGGTTCCGGATAATGACGCCAATGCACGTTCTGTCTCAGGATGCAGTTTGTGGGGCTTTTCTCTGATAATATCCTCTAAAAAGTGTTTATTTTCCGTGGCAATCGCAATCGCCTCCGACAACACGGCATCTTCCTGTTCTGAAATCTCACTGTTGATAAAGCTGAGGTCACCGGAAAGCCTTGAAATCAGATTCAAAGCGCGTTCATTGCGTTCCTGGTTGTAGGTATCATAATAATCTACAGAGACCGCCAAATCGCAGTAATGATTAATCAGGATGAGCAGATGTTCCACTTCCCTGAAATCATCCAGACAGGCATTGATTTTCTGCGGGGTATCCAATTTCCCCTTATAATTTTTTACGATGGCGCTGCTCAAGGCCTCCACTTTCTCCATGTCCCGATTCAGTTCTTCCTCTGTTTTATAAATGGAAGTCAGATCCCAAGTCAGCTCTATCGGTACATCCTTGCGTGATTTTAGTTCCATATGAATTCCTCCTAGTGTGATATGATATTCTTAGTATGAAACAGATATAAGATAAAAGCAAGCGGCAATTCAAACAAAGCCGGTGAAAAAGGATAAGGTATCCGGGGCATGATTATAGCATGTCTGTAACAGGGATAGTTTCAGAAAAATTAATAGAATTGTATATATACTTGTGATAGAATATCGGTGTCGGAAAAAAATTTTATGAAATCGAAAAGACAGCCAGAGTCAGAAGTGAAACAGGCAATTGGGGAAAACAGTGGGGTCTCCCCAAGAATTAAAGAATCAAACAAGTAAGCGATTTCGCTTAGACTGTGACATGATACAAGCATGAAGCGAGGGATGAAAATGGGACTTTGCAAATGCATACGTTGTCCGCAACAGGGAAATTACGTCGTTGGAAGATATTATGGATGGCTGTATACAATAGAGGAAGTGAGCAACGGAAAGAAGGGTTTTCGTGTAAGCGATGAGTCCGGAAACCGCTACAGGTTCTTACCGGAAGAATACTTACTATATTTTAAAGATATCGTGACGGCTGATGTTTCCATGGAAATCTATATTGACAGAAAGCGGGATCTGGTTTTTCTGCCTGCATTTAAGCATGAGGCAGGATATCATGTGAATTTGGATATTTTTGAACAGCTATCCTATCCTTATGCAGCGGAGGATGTTGGAAAAGTTTTTTTCGGGATGTGGCAGGAACACAAAAATCACCCGACAGTCAACGCAAAGGATATGGAACGTATTAC
>CAMWYL010000277.1 GCA_947178465.1 uncultured Lachnospiraceae bacterium
TTACGAGGAATGGAGCGATATTGCCGCCTCGTCTATCCAAGTATTTCTTGAAGATTTATCCGCCGAACAGCTTGACGATACTTGTGGAGCGTTCAGGGAATACATTACCGAAACTGCTACGGAAAATCTCAATCTTGCAAATGGTATCAAAGAAGCGCTTACTATATGCCTTAATGAAATGCTTGACTACATAGGGTACGTTTCCGAAGATGATGACAGCGAGGACGAGAATTATTATTCTGATTATGACAGGGAAACGGCTGCTCTTGTTAATGAAATAAAATCGGCTGTTAAAAACTTGATGTAATAAATAACAAATAAAACGGTATTGCCACAGCGATACCGTTTTTTATATGGAATATCAGTCTTTGTTACCCTGCATTTATAGAGAATCGCTGATACCGGGGCGGCAACGTAAATAAACACCGTGTCGCCAGTCTTGATGCCTTTTCCTTGTTTCCAATCAATTTCATCTGTTTCGGAAAAGGCGACTTCAATATCATAATATTTGGGATTAGAGGGAACAATCCACTCCTTGGACGGTCTGATTTTATGTTTCGTTGCTTTAGATGCTGTGGCAGCATAACTTTCCTCCAGCCACCGGCATATTTCATCAAAAGGAACTTCGCCGTTCAGCAAAATTGAAATCCAGTTTCCCCTGTTGATATGATAGCAACGGAAGAAGCCTTCCTGCTGCACGAGGAAATCTGCAAGAAATGGCTCACCCATTTTTACATTCAAAACATTTACAATTTCTCTGCTTTCCAGCCCCAGCTTGTTCCCCGGCACGTCAATAATATGCGCAAACAACTTCTGATTGTCACTGTGCCGAAATACCGCATAGCCCGGATAACATATCCGCGGATATTCCGGCGATGCATGGTACTTTTTCTTTATATGCGCAAAGAGCTGTTCTTTAAAAGATGTCATATGTGTTTTCTCATATATTCCACGGTTTTATGAAGTGTATCCATTTGATATATCTGCTCCAAATGTCCCGCAAAATCGAGATGGTAGCGAAGCTGCAGGGAATTAAGCAATCTTTTCATTTCTGTATTTCTATCCTTCTCGGCATCTGATAAGAGATCAAATAACGTGAGCTGACGTTCTTCCTCGCCGGATAGATTATAAATCCCAACGCCGATCAAACGGACAGGACGCTTTTCCACACCGTCCAACAAATCCATTGCTTCCCGATAAATCATAGCAGCGTTGTCACAGCCGGATGTTTTCCGAGAGCGTGTAATGCTTTTCATATCGAAATAGGTGAGCTTTAATGTCACACCGTTTCCGTGGAGCTTGTACCGTTTTGCCCTATGCTCCACACAAAGAGCAAGCAGGACAAGAACATCCTTCAAAAGCTCGTAATTATTCACATCCCCCTGAAACGTGACCTCCCGGCTGATGGATTTTGCGTCCTCCGGCCGGTAGGGTGTAACTTTACGCTCGTCGATCCCAAAGGCAAGCCGTGTGATCCATTGTCCCTGCTTACCGAGGAGGCGTATAACTGTTTCCTGCTTTTCCTGTATGTCGCGGACAGTTCGAATCCCAGTGGCATACAGTTTTTCTGCCGTCATTTTCCCAACAGTGTAAAGCTCCCGCACATCACGGTCGATGATCAGGTTTACGAAGTCCTGTGCTGTGGGAATTTCAAAGAATCCGTCCGGCTTTTTTTCTTCGCTTGCGGTCTTTGCCGCTGTTTTAGAATAGGCAATGCCGACAGAGCAGGAAAGCCCCAATTCTTCGCGTACACGCCGCTTGATCTCATGCCCAATCTGTCTGGCACCGTCAAAGTTTTCAGCGTACTCTGTTACGTCAAGATACGCTTCGTCAAAAGCAATCGCTTCCAAGGCTGTAGCATAGCTGTTCCAAATCTCATGGAGTTGTCCTGATACGGACTTATACTTTTCCATGTTTGGATGCATATAAATGCCTTTTGGACACAGGCGGTATGCCTCTTTGATGTTCATTGCGGAATGAATACCGTATTTTCGTGCTTCGTAACTGCAAGTAGCAACCACGCCTCGTTCTCCCGGTAGGGAGCCGATGATCAGCGGTTTCCCTCGCAGAGCCGGGTTATCCCGTATTTCCACAGCGGCGAAGAAAGCGTCCATGTCCACATGAATGATGATTTGATTCGTCTCCCTCGCCTCCTTTCGCAGATCATTCCGTATCAAACACTTTGCCTGCCTTTTCCACCGGCTTGTCCTACCTCCTGATCCGGCTTCATTTTTATGATTGGATATGTCTCATTGATTCTCTTATAGCAAGGGCAATCTCCGGCGTGGTCATTGACGATACCACAGGCTTGTAAATGGGAGTAGATCGTGATCGTACCAATGAACTTGAATCCTCGCTTTTTCATGTCCTTGCTGATCCGGTCGGACAGGCCGTTGCTGACCGGCACAGTGCCTTGGGCATGACCATCGTACAGAATCGTTTTCCCATCTGTATAGCCCCAAATATAAGTACAGAAGCTACCAAACTCATCCCGGATCTTTTGATAGCAGCGGGCGTTGTTTATAACTGCCCGGACTTTGCGCTCGGATTTCAGCATCCCCTCCGTGTTCAAAATCCGCTGCACATCATCTTCTGTGTAAGCTGCGATCTTATCATATTCAAAGTTTTCAAAGCACTGACGGAAAATCTCCCGCTTCTTCATCATCAGACCCCAGCTCAGTCCACATTGCAGACACTCCAAAGTCAGATGCTCAAACATCTGGCGGTCATCGTTATGTACCGGGATGCCCCATTCTTTTTCGTGATAGATTCTGTCGGCTTCGCTTGCTCCGAATCCCCACTCACAATGTCCCATATTGATTTCCTCCTATGCGTTATAAATCGCTATGTAATTTTTCTCTATTGCTCAACACTCGCCTTGCATTAGTTTTTAATGTGGAGGCGTTTTCCGGCAGGATATGGTCTGACGTAAGTGGACAGATTCGCTCTGCTAATTCAACTTCTGAAGCCAGCAGAATATTTTCCGGTTGCATGAGCGCAACCAATGCATCCAACCCTTCAAAATCCTCTTCATTGAACCAATTGTGCTTACGGTTGAATGGGCATACGTCCTGACAGACATCGCAGCCTACCATCCAGTTTCCCAATTGTTCTTCCTGTATACCCGGTGGTATAGCACCTTTGGCAAAGGTCGTGATAAACGAGACACAGCGGCTGGGGTTCAACGTATAGGCACCGCAAAGGGCCTCTGTGGGACAAGACTTTTGACAGAGGTTGCAATTGGTCGGGCAGGCTGAAATAGTTTTTTCCTGATATAAGAGGCAATGCTTGTCAATAAGGAATCCATCCAGTTCTACCCATGAACCGTCTTCATTGTAGAGAAAATTGTTTCTGCGAATGATGCCAAGTCCGGCAATTTGTGCTGCGTGCCGAAGTCCCAATACACTTGCACGGGCGTCCTTGATCTTTCCTGTCCACCGGATATGATTTTCATCAAACCACTGCCCTATTTTTAATTTTTGCTGATATTCAGTTCCTTTTTTGTTGCTGTCGCGGGAGACGAAAAAACTTTTTGCGTACATACCTTGCAGTTTCTCCGGATAACAGAATTTCCCCAGCCAGGAGAGGCAGATCACAATCGACTTTGCCCAAGGGTACATAGTTTTTATCTGTTTTGTATTCTGAAGTGCGTTTTGGTAAAATCCGGCACTGGACGGGACATTTTTGATTCTTTCTCTGACTCTGGATATGTAATCCTCCATGTCCTCTATGGAGATGATACCGCAGTCAGAAAATCCCGCGTCCATACAGGCATTATAAATACGCATACTGAGTTCTTTATTTTCTATTTGAGATATGTTCATAACATAGTTTCCACCTTGTTTTTTCTATACGCTTGCGTGGCTGGCATCGACCAGTTTCTGTATTTCCGAATCGCCAAGGGTGTCATCCAGAATGATGGATACCCAGCACTTCTTGTTCATATGAAATGCTGGATAGTATCCTTTCTGCGCAAGAATATCTTTGATTTTATCGCTGTCTACCTTGACATTGATCACCTCAACCTCTTGACGGGAATTTGAGGAATGATCCAGTTTATAAAACGGCACACTCCCAATGATGGCATACCACTTTTTACTGTCGGCAAGCCGATAAGCGCCATAGGACGGGATATTCGGCCATAAAAAATCCGGCGTTCCATCATATGTTTCGTAGATATAATTGTTGACCCTTCTGGCTTGCTCGGATTTGAAATACTGATTTCTGCAGCACTTATCACGAATATCCAGCAGCAGGTCAATAAACTTCTGGCGTATCCCGGCGCTGTAGCCTGTCGTGTCCTTTCGCCGAAAATTGGTATAATCATCATTTACAGCAAGGTCGATAATCTTGCCGTGGATCGTGCCGTCGTATTTCACAATGATTTTGAGGTTATCCTGTGGAAGTAGCTTCGTATATACCAGCTCTCCATTTTCTAAACAGAAACCATAATGGATGAGCTTTTCTTCCATCATTAAAAAACTCGAAAAAATATCCTCTTCGAGAGTCATAATCGTCACCTCTCACTTCCCGCCGTCACTGATCTTCACCACTTCGATTTGGCAGCTGCGCACAAATGTCGATAGACTGCTGGAGCGTGTGGATCAAGTGGTTAAATGCTTCCATGTCCGGGTCAAGGTAGTAATATGTCATAGTCCCGTCTTTGCGCATTTTCACGATGCCCGCATTTTTCAATATTTGAAGATGGTGAGAAACAGCCGGTCTTGAAAGATTTGTTTTCGCCGCGATGTCAATGAC
>CAMWYL010000278.1 GCA_947178465.1 uncultured Lachnospiraceae bacterium
GGGCGCGCCTGTCTTAATCTGGCCTGCGTTCATTGCCACCGCCAAGTCCGCGATAAACGTGTCCTCCGTCTCGCCGCTCCGGTGGCTGATTACGGCCTTATACCCGTTAAACTGCGCCATCTCCACCGCTTCAATGGCTTCGCTGACCGTACCGATTTGATTTACCTTGACAAGAATCGCGTTGGCAACCTCTTTCTTGATGCCCGCGTCAAGTCGCTTGGTATTTGTGACAAACAAATCATCTCCGACAAGCTGTACCCGCTCGCCAATGCGGCGTGTCAGCTCCTGCCAGCCGTCCCAATCCTCCTCGTCCAATCCGTCCTCTATTGATATAATCGGATATTTCGTTATCAGCTCCTCATAATAGGCAATCATTTCCTCAGAGGTTCGTGTGCACTGCTCCCCACCAAAGTGATACAGGCCGTCCTCCTCGTTATACAGCTCGGATGCCGCTACATCCAGCGCAATCTTTACTTCCTCGCCCGGCACAAAGCCGGCAGCCTTGATTGCCTCCACAATCAGTGAAAGAACCGCATGCGCATCCGGCAAATCCGGTGCAAATCCGCCCTCGTCGCCTACCCCGGTGGACAGACCTCTCTCGTGGCAGAGCTTTTTCAGATTGTGATAAATCTCCGCGCAAATCCGCAGAGCATCCTGAAAACTCGCCGCGGCAACCGGCATAATCATGAACTCCTGAAAATCTACCGTATTGGTCGCATGACGTCCGCCGTTCAAAATATTCATCATCGGTACCGGCATTCTGTCCGGCTTCACACCGCCAAGATAACGGTAAAGCGGCAGTTCTAACGCTTCCGCAGCAGCTCTCGCCGCCGCCATGGATACGCTGAGCGTTGCATTCGCGCCAAGATTTCCCTTATTATCCGTGCCGTCCGTCTCTACCAATATGTGGTCAATCAGCTTTTGCTCGCATACCTCCACACCTAAGAGCACGTCACGAATTTTCGTGTTGACGTTATTTACCGCCTTCTGTACGCCAAGCCCCATATAGCGCGTCTCGCCGTCACGCAGCTCCACCGCTTCAAACTTTCCCGTGCTCGCGCCTGAGGGAACACATGCCCTGCCCTCAAAGCAGCCGTTTACCGTCACAACTGCCTCCACCGTCGGGTTTCCTCTGGAGTCAAGTACTTCTCTTGCGTGCACGTCCGTAATCACTAACTGCATTTTCTTCATAAAATGTGGCCTCCCCATTCCCAGTCTGTTGAAACTGTTTCTGTTTTCGACTAGTATGCCACATTTTTACTTATTTATACACTCAGCTTCTTCTCAATCAGCCACGCACTCACGAAGAAAAATATCAAATCAAACGCCAGATAATACACATACGATATCCCGCTCGTCACGATCCTGCTGAAGTTCGCCCGTAAAAGCAGCTCGCTGCACCCATTTTCCAACTGCACAACTACCCAGAACACAAGGAAATACGCTACCACTGCCAGAACAGATATCAGTTTTCCCTGATTGAACACCGTGTACAGAAGCGTCTCTACAAACACCGCGAGCATAAAAAGAAATATCCACAGAATAATCGTCGCCATAAGTCCCTCCGCAAAGAATTTGACATCTATGCGAATATGGAAAAACGCCTCCACAATCTGCTTAAGCGCTTTAATCAGCTCTTCCATATCGGCATTCTTCATCAGAAAAATCGTGACATTCGCCACCAGTGTTACCACAAAGATAAACATGGTAAATAAAATCTGCAGCACCGAGGCGATGATCTTCGCCCCAAGAATACTCCATGAGCTTTGTGGAACCATAAACAGCATATAGCTCTGCTTTGTCTTTAAATCTCTTGAATAGACGACAGCTCCTTCTATTCCCACATAAGCGATTGCAAGCACCATAAATGCGGAAGTAATCGCCACTATCCCTATCGCCATCTGTTCGTCGTCCCGAATAATCGCGTATGTGAAAAGGACAATCAGAACCGCCAACGCCACCATAATAACAATCTTTGAAAACATCTGCTTTTGAAATTCGTATTTGATTAACTTTGTCATTGTTATCCCCCTCTATGCATAAAGCTCCCGATACAAATCTACAATGGATTTTCCCTGCTCTTCCCGGATAGCCTCCGCATTTCCCGCAAGAATATTGGCGCCATCCTTGATAAAGATCACACTGTCCACCACCGACTCCAGCTCATCCACCAAATGGCTCGATATCACAATCGTGCTGTCCTCGTTTGCCGCCCGCAGGATTGCGGTGATAATCTTTTCCCGTGCAATCAGATCAATACCATTTAACGGTTCATCCAGCAGATACAGCTTTGCTTTTCTCGCCATTGTAACCGCTACCTTGAGCTTTGCCATCATTCCGGATGACAGTCGTGTCACTTTATCCGTGCGCTGAAGCTCCATCTGTGCAATCAGATCCTTATACAGCTTTTCATCAAAATCCGCAAAGAAATCTTTGTAGTATTTCCCCACGCTCTCCACGGTCATAAAAGAATAGAAATACGGCTCTGTGGACATATAGGCAATATCCCTCTTGGATGCCACGCCGATTGGCTTATTTTCATACAATATGGTGCCCTGCGTCGGCTTCACCAGTCCTGCCGCCATTTTCATAAAAGTCGTCTTGCCGCTGCCATTTGGTCCAAGCAGTGCGTATACCCTTCCCTTCTCCAGGCTGAGACTGATATCCCGAACCGCAGTCTTATTGAAATAATCCTTTTTTAACTTTGAACATTCTAACATGCTACTTTCCCTCCTATCCTTCAAAACGCGCCGAAATGCCGTCCAGCAGCTCTTCCTTGGAAAAGCCCAATTCCTTCATCTCCTGAACAAAGCCGTTCAGCAGCTCCTTTGCCATCGACGCGCGCATCTCGGTAATCACCGCCGGGTCTTCCGTGACAAAGGTTCCAAGCCCTCTCTTCGTAAAACACATATTCTGCTGCTCCATTTCCTTATAGATTCTCATCGCAGTGTTTGGATTGATCTGATACATCACCGCAAGCTCCCGCGTTGAGGGAAGCTTCTCACCCATCGGCAGCTTCCCCTGTATCATGTCTTTCTTTATCCGGTTAATGACCTGCAAATAAATCGGCATATTGTTATTATACTCCAAAGCTTCCCCTCCTTTTCAGTATATTAGTGCACTAGTTAGATAGTATACTAATGATATAAAAATGTCAACCCTTTTTTCAACCTAACCTCCATGATTCTCTTAAACATTAAGAAACTCTTAGGCGGCGTTATTTGCTACCTTAGAGTTTCTTAATGTTTTTTCTATTCCGTTCCCAAAATCACATCATAATAACAGTCCGGAGAAAGCAGGGTTCCACCCTCGCTGATAAAGGTGCCCTCTGGCGTATTCACATCCGTCGCCACAATCAGCACCGCGTTCCCCAGCCAGCCCGCAATATGTCCCCGAAATATTCCGATAAGCTCCTGCAGGACAGTGTCATTCTCCAAATTCATTTCCTCATCCATACCTACATCATAATTCAGCTGCTGCGCATCCTCCATGAAAACTCTTCCATCCGCATCTAGCGAAAACACGTCATAGCTATAGGAAAGAGACCCCTGCTGAAAGCCCAGATAGCTTGTCAGCAGATATAACAGGTTTTCCCTTTCTACCACGGAAATCTGCACATTTCCCGGTCTGGAAACGGCAAACTCCCGCTCCCAGATACAATATCCCTGCTCATAGCCGTCCTGTATCGTATTTCCCTCATACACCCGGACATGCCCGAGGACATAGCTGTCCAACAGCGCCTTGACGCCCATATCCTCCTGCTCCTCCATATAATCCACTGATGTCACAATCCACTCCTCGATGCCGTCATGTGTGACATCCGCAAGAAGCACATTCACCTCACGTTCTTTAGGCTGTACTGTGTCCTCCGCGTCATACAACTCCTCGTCCTCTTCTACCTCCAAATGAATATCACCCAATGCAAAAGCACCGGACGCGTCATACCTGACAGGTGCAGTCACCCGAAACCAATAGCCGCCGGCCGGCATAACCATCCCCTCCAACAGGATGCCTGTTTCCGCACACAGCCATAATTGCCCGTTTCTCTCGGTAAAGGTCATATGGTCTCCCCAGAAAAGCCCTGAATATGATGCCTCATAAAACTCCTCAACCCTTTTCAGCCCTATTGTTGTCCGGTATTCACCGTCTACCGCCACCTCCAGCATATTCCATTCCTTGTCCCACTCCGCCGTAATGCGCTCATTCAGCTCCTGTTCCAATTCCATGTCCCCGTAATATGCAATTTCACCCAAGGCTGCGGTCGGCTCAACAATATATAGCTGTCCGATGTGGATTCCCGTCCCGGTGAATACCACCGTTGTCACGGCATATTCCTGCGTCCCGTCATCGTCATAATCGGCGGTAAATACCTGTGGAATGGTAATTCGGGGCGAAGCCCATGGAACCTCCATCGGATATACATGCTCTCCATCCCGCAAAACCATGCCGTCAAAACCGGAAAGTCCATATAAAACGATGTCACAATCCTTTACCTTGTCCAGAATTACAAACCGATTCTCCAAGTCAACCCAATCCATCGCCGTGTCAAACTCTGCCGTGACCGCTTTCAGCTCCTCTGCGGTTACTGTATATAAATACAAATGTATTTGGTTGTCATGCAACACGGAATTCATCTCCGAGTCCGCCGCGCGCATGACCGTATTCCACTGCTTTCCTTGACCGGAGGCTCCATGCACCGCGCTGCCTTGCGCCGAATATTGGATATGTATCGCGTCCTGCATATGCAATACATAGAAA
>CAMWYL010000279.1 GCA_947178465.1 uncultured Lachnospiraceae bacterium
GTGTCGTTATCCTTGGCGGTTATGATAATGAGTGGGAGCGTGCTGACTTTACGGATTGCCTTTATAACCTCCATGCCACTCATATCAGGAAGCATTAAATCAATGAGTGCGAGTGCGTAGTTATCATTTTCTGAGAACGCTTTTATTGCTGCAGTCCCGGTGTGGCAGGCTTCCACCGTATAATTTTCACCGATTAAGTAATCCTGAACCATATCGCAAATAGACGTATCATCCTCAACAATTAAAATTTTATCCTGCAAATGGTTCCCTCCCTTCTGTTTCAGATTGTGCAGTCTGTTTCAAAAACATTATATTTCTTTATGCGGAAATGCACAAGCAGCCGGAAATCAGAAAACAAAGATTTTAGATGTAAAAGTGGTAAAATTCCGGTATAATCAGGTAAGAATTGAAAAAGTATTTGGAGCGGGAAGCTTGAGAAAATTTCAGACATGAAAAAGAAGGGTGAGCCGCAAAAGGAAAGAGGAAAAGGGAAAGTATGGAAAATCTGGAGAGAATAGTGCTTTTAATTGACGCGGATAATACACAGGTATCCAAGCTGGAGGACGTTATACGCGAGGTGTCCACACATGGGCGCGTTGTGGTAAAAAGAGCCTACGGTAATTGGAAGAAGGACAATCTGAAGAAATGGGAAAACGAATTGAAGCGACTGGCGATTAAGGCAGAGCAGCAGTTCGATTATGTGGCAGGCAAGAACGCAACGGATATGGCGTTGGTAATTGATGCGGTGAATCTGCTGCATAAGGGAATTTATGACGCATTTGTCATTGTTGCGAGTGACAGCGATTACACGCCGCTTGCAATCAATCTGCATGAATCGGGTGTATATGTGATGGGAGTCGGCGAACGGAAAACGCCCGAATCCTTCCGAAACAGCTGTGATGAATTTGTCTTTTTGGAGAATATCTCCGGGAAGGCTCCGGAGGCGGAGCAGAAGGAGGAGACTGTCAAGCCGGAAAGCAAAAAGGAGATTGCCGATGCGGCGGAGCCGCAGGTCGAAGGCAAGGAAAGCATTGACGAAATACATAATCTGTTAAAGATTGCATTCGATAAATATCAGGAGGACGACGGATATGTCAATATCAGCTCGGCAGGGCAGTATATTAAGAGAGTGAAGCCCGATTTTGACGCCAGAACCTATGGATATGCCAAGCTGCCTGTCTTAATTGCGGCCTTCCCGGAAAAATACGAGATAAAACGATACCCGGGAAAAGGAACAGTCACAATTATCGCTTATCGCTGCATAGAAAGTGCAGAAGTGCAAAAAAACCGGAAGTCCCAAAAGACCCAAAAGACCCAGAAGGTTCAGAAGAGAACGGGGCATCAGCGACGCACGAAATGACACATTAGGAGAGGATGGTTTCCATTCCGATTTTTTGGGGTTTCAGGCCGCATTTCTCATAGAATTTCATGGCGCTTTCGTTTAAGCACCAGACGTTCAGCGTGACATTATAGAAGCCGTTTTCCTTTGCATACGCCAATACGTATTCGTAGAGCCGGCTGCCGATATGCTGTCCGCGGATGGATTCATCCACACACAGATCGTCTATGTACAGTGTTTTGATGTCGGTGAGAATGTTGTTGTCAACGTGTTGTTGGAAGATGCAGAAGGCGTAGCCGAGTACATGCTCTTGGACGTCTGTTGCCACAAAGACAGGCGTTGTATCCTCCCGGATGATGGCTTTGAGCTGTTCATCCGTGTATTTTTTCCCGCCTGCCTTGAATAAGTCGGGGCGTCCCTGATGATGCACCATATTCACCTGCAAGAGCAGATTGTTGATGCCGTCCATATCCTGTTCTTTTGCTCGTCGAATTGTCATAGCGAACCTCATTTCCACGCAGCTTTGCGCAAGTATTGTTGTTTGATTTGCTCAGATAATATTTTAGTCCAAAGCGTGAAAAGATGCAAGATGCGGAATACTATTGATAGAGAGGGGATTTTTATATGGGATTTTCATTGGATGTCAGCGTTCCGGTGCTTACGGTGTTCCTGCAGGGGATACTCAGCTTTTTCTCGCCCTGCGTGCTTCCGTTGCTGCCGCTTTATATCGGGTATCTTTCCGGCGGAACCGGCGTGCGTGATGCGGACGGAAAGATGCACTATAAGCAGGGAAAGGTGATGCTGCATACACTGTTTTTTGTGCTTGGTATCAGTTTTGCGTTTGTGGTATTGGGGCTTGGCGTTTCTGCGGTCGGTACCTTTTTCCGGGACAATCAGACGGTGTTTACCGTAGTGGGCGGTGTGCTGATTGTTTTGTTTGGTCTGTATCAGATGGGTGTATTTGGTGTATCTGCGCTGCTTGGAAGAGAGCGTCGTCTGCCGCTTCGCCCGGATAAGCTTGCCATGTCGCCGTTTACGGCGCTGCTGATGGGCTTTACCTTCAGCTTTGCATGGACGCCTTGTGTGGGGCCTGCGCTTGCGAGTGTTCTTCTGATGGCGGCATCCGCGGGCACGAGAGCGGCAGGAATGGCACTGATTGGCGTTTATACCTTGGGATTTGTTCTGCCGTTTCTGGCAGTCGGCGTTTTTACCACAAGCCTTTTGGGATTTTTTAAACGGCATATGAAAATGGTGCAGTATACGGTTAAAGCCGGCGGCCTGTTAATGATTTTTATGGGAGTTTTGATGGTGACCGGAAAGATGAATGCGGTGAGCGGTTATCTGTCGCAGCTTTCGGGTTCTCCGGCAGCAGAGGCGGAGCGTGAAGAGCAGGATGCGGCGTATGCTCAAGCGGAGAACGCGACAAGTGAAGGTGCAGCGGATGAGCGAACGGGGGATGCACAGGAGGCGCAGAACAATTCGGAGGTGCCGGAGGATCAGGAATCGGTAACCTCGAATGAGACGGCAGACGAAGTGCAGGCGATACCCGCACCGGATTTTGTACTGAAGGACCAATATGGGAACACACATACCCTGTCGGATTACAAGGGAAAGACCATTTTCCTGAATTTCTGGGCGACATGGTGCCCGCCGTGCAGAGCGGAAATGCCGGATATTCAGAAATTGTATGAGAGCTACAGTCAAGAGGGGGATAATGCGCTGATTGTACTTGGCGTGGCGGCGCCACTGATGGGGCAGGAAAAATCGGAGGAGGAGATTGCTGCCTTTTTGGAGGAGAACGGGTATACCTATCCGGTTTTGATGGATACCGAATGGGAGTTGTTCGGCCAATACGGGATTTATTCCTTTCCGACGACCTTTATGATCGACAGGGAGGGGAATGTTTACGGGTATCTGAGCGGGCAGATGACGTATGAAATTATGGAGAGCATTGTGAGTCAGACGATAGGAATGTGAGGAAAAGTTCTAAGGTGGAAAAAGGTGACATCTTAGAACTTTTCCTCACATAGGAAGAACGCAAAGGACGGCGTTCTTCGCCAATGGGATGGGAGGAGAAGAATATGCGGAAAATTTCAACGATAATATTTGATATGTACGGCGTAATTCTGGAGGAGAGCAAGGGAAAGTTTGTTCCCTACACATATATGCATTTTGACGCGTCAGAGCATGACAAGATCAGGAAGCAGTTTCGGGAGGAGCAGCTGTTTACGAGGGCGGGGAATGGAGAATTTTCTTCGGATACTTTTCTATCGCTGCTGGGGTATGAGAACCCGCAATATCATATGAAGGATTATCTTGACAATTATCTGACTTTGGACAGCGGATTTATCCCGTTTGCAGAGGCGCATTACCGGAAGCTTGATTTTGTGCTGCTGTCAAATGACGTCTCGGAGTGGAGTGCGTATATAACGGAACATTATGGGCTGAACAAATATTTTAAGGATAAGATTGTCAGTGGGGACGTGAAGTGCCGGAAGCCGGATAAGCGAATATTTGAGCTCACGCTGGACAGAATCGGCAAGGCTGCATCAGAGTGCGTATTTATTGACAATAGTGTCATAAATCTTGAGGCGGCAGAGACATTAGGGATTAATTCGATATTATTTAACAGAGATCAGGTGGAATACGCGGGAAGAACCGTGAATTCCTTTGAGGAACTGGCGGAGGAGATAGAAGCGTTTTAATGGACAGTCTGACGGTTGAAGGGGAGTTTTAATTCAGCTCCCTTTCAAAACGCCGCTTCATTCGCTGCCATAAATAGTCTCTTCCTTCGTCTGTCAGCTCCCAATAACCATCGTTGTAGTCTATGTAGCCGCGACAGATGATATTGTTTTGACTGTCCCGATGAGAAACAATATTGCGGATAATCTGGTCAATTGCTTCATCATTGCGATTGAGAAGCTGAGCACGGTTGGGTCCGGCGGGCTCCAATAAGTTACGAACACGGGTTTTCACTTCCGATGTGTGAAGCTCTTCCCCGGCATCCAAAAGCGCATACATAACGGCGTCGGAGATGTCGGGTTCTCCTAATTTTGATGTGATTGGCATAAAACCATCCCTTCCTGTGTATATTTAAGATATTGTACTACGTTAGGAAAATAAAGTCAAATGCGGTCTCTTTTGTGTACATGCTTTATTCCTACGGGCAAAATTTACAAATTATGGGTTGACAAAACAAATTCAATTGTGTACAATCTAATTAAATTTTATACAACTTAATTTTGCAAAATAGATTTAAGGAGGAAAATATCATGGGGATTTATGACTATTCCGTAAAGGCGCAGGACGGGAGTGATATTGCGCTTGCGGACTATCGGGGAAAGGTTCTTTTGATTGTCAACACGGCGACGGGCTGTGGTTTTACGCCGCAATACGATGGATTACAGGATTTATATG
>CAMWYL010000280.1 GCA_947178465.1 uncultured Lachnospiraceae bacterium
CAGTAGGTGGGACCGCTTGTGACATAGCCCTTTCCCAGAATGTAGCCCTTCTTCATCAGGTTTGAGATGTGAACCGCCACAGAGGAACGCTTTATGCCGGCTTTCGCCGCCAGCTCCTCTTGGGAGATTAAGGGATTTTCCGTAATCCACCGGAATATCTGCGCCTCTCTGTCTGTCATGGATGCACCTCCCTTCTTTGCACTTTTTCTAAATATTTGTTTATATATTTCATCATATGTTTATATCCAGTATATTCCTACGCGCACGATGTGTCAATCGGAATTCCAATTGTGATTTGACAATTCAAAAGCTTTTACTTTATTGCGATTAAGGTCCTCATCATAAATATCCGATTCATAATATTTCCCGCCTTTTGCATTTGACAGATAACCGGAATCAAGCTCCATTCCCATAAATGCCGGATAATTATATCCGTTCGAATCGGTAACTCCCCATACGGAAGCCTCTTTGAAGCCGAATTGAGGATAATACTCAGGTCTTCCAAAAAACAAAATTGCTCCAAATCCCAGTTCGGTCGCTTTACAAATCATACTTCTTATGAGTGCTTTTCCAATACCTCTCCTCTGATATTCAGGCAATACGCTAAGCGGTCCGAAATTCAGAACGGGAATGACGCCATCGGAGGTCCTCACTTCTGCTTTACTACAGATAATATGACCGACAACAACATTGTCAAGCTCTGCAACCAGACTCAATTCGAGGATACCATCCCTTTTCCGCAGCTCATTAACCATCCAGTGTTCATATGGACATCCAATGCCTCCTCTTTCAATTCTTTCAGGATATGAAAATGCGGCTCTTGTTATTTCTTCAACTCTCCGATAATCCTTTTCCTGCTCGTTCCTGATTAAAATCTCCAAAGTATTCTTCAATCGAATTCTACCCCCTCCAAGCCAAACGGCACTTTCACGTCTCCATACAGATTCACCGCGTTCCCCGTAAAACGCAGACAGATTTCGTTTTCCCCTTCTTTTAAAAGATGACCGATACGAAATGTATGGGGTCCATAGAAGCTGACACCTGCAAACGCACCATTGCATGCACACTCCGCCAGCTCCTCACCGCAAACCGTGAAATACTCCGTGCCTGTAAGTATTTGCCCTTCCG
The DNA here is from genome assembly GCA_947178465.1 of uncultured Lachnospiraceae bacterium. Classification (GTDB taxonomy): domain Bacteria; phylum Bacillota; class Clostridia; order Lachnospirales; family Lachnospiraceae; genus COE1. The sequence continues at coordinate 1,129 of CAMWYL010000280.1, forward strand.
GAACCGTATAGACATACCGATACGTGACAGCATTCTCGTCTTTCTTTACGCCTGTATCTGTACCGGATGTTTTATCCCCTGACGCAAAAACGCAGCCTGACTTGGCAGGTTCAAATTGATCTGTCAAGTCACCAAGAAACACCTTTTCCACAGGTACTGCCAAACCGCTTTCCGCCCAATGCTTTCTCACGATTTCATACTCCCTCTCGTTCAAAATCAGCAGCAGCTTCATCTCACAATGCTCTAATCTCAGCCTGATACCGGCACTGCACTTCTGCGGAGTACCTCCTCCTGTACCACGCGCGGCACAACCGCCAATATCCTCTGCGCAGATATCCCATAAATTAATCAAAACCGGCTTTTTGCCATTCCGCAGCTCTTTTACAAATACGTCCGTTTCAATCGGTTCTTCTCCTTCGTTGGAAAACAGATACCATGAAACACCCTCTTTTTCCATATGCACGACTCTAAGATTCGGACAGTCACGACCCGTCACCACGGTGCGATAATCACCGACTGATGCCTCATCCACGACGCACACCCCCGCAAGATATTCTGCATATGTTTCCTGACGCCGATAGCCATACAGGTCAACCACCACATCAAACCGGCACGAGCCGATATACAGCTTGTGTTCCCTGATTGTACAATCTTTCAGCATCGCTACAGGCAGATACCGGAAATCAATCTGATGCTCGTACAACTCCGCTACTTCCTCTGCCGGTACCCGATTGTTGTCGCAGAGCACCGCCACCCTTGCAAAACTCACCGAATCCGTCATCAGCCAGGAAATGCGCTTCATATAGTCCGAAAACAGGCGGTAATGCGGCCACCAAATATTATGCGGCCCCACATCGGGCGGACGCTCCTCTTTTCTCGGTCCTGCCACACTATAATAAAAAGCATGCGGCACAAACAGATTGACACCCCTGATTCCCAGCCAGTTCATATACCATTTCATGTCATAGCCCTTAAAATACCATGGGATGTTTTTATGATTGCATACACCAAAGCACTCATTCGCATTCCTTCTGCGTCCCAGGTAGCTTGCGATATCCGCCGGAAGCTTTGCCTGTACGGAATCAAACTCCCTGATTCCGCCGGTCTCCGGCGCAACCCTCCGCATAATCAAATCCTGTCCCGGGATGTGGAAATAGAACTCCTCCTCCACATCATCACTCGCCTCAGGATGCCCCATCAGGGAAATGTTATGGGCTTCACACCACCTTGACAGACGGGCATAGTAAATCTCGCGCAGATGCTTTTTTATCAGCTTATGATAAATCCGCGTCGTCCGGTTCTCCCTGCCGTCAAAAAGCGTCTCCAATTCCTCAAGCTTTCCGTTTTCCGCAAGGATTTCCTCTTCCATTCCGGTCACCCATTCTCTGAAACCGCCTGCATTCCTGCCAAGCGGGCAGGGCTCATCCGTAAAAAATGCGATTACCGTATCGCCAAAATAATCCTTCAATTCCCGGTAGTATCGTTCATGTGTCAGCCGGATAAAGGTATCCACCGCAGCCGGATTCAAAATATCGGCCGATCTTGGCGCTCCCGCCTCCCCATCGTCCTCCCCGTAATGGATACCGCGAATGGTGCCGTTGGTAAAACCATATACCAGATACTTTCCGTCCCGGAATCGTGTGAGAACCTGTCCACCCTCCGCACTGTCCGAGAGCGTAATGCCCTTGGATGCATAATCCGCATTCTCTGCCACGACAAGCCCGTGCGCAGAGCCGGACGGATACATCCCCTCGTCATACAGCACGATTTTCATGCCAAGCTGCCTCGCCGTCTCAACCACATATTTCACCACCTTGAAATATGGTTCGGACAGGTATGGGATTTCCTTGGGAATCCCAATTCGCGGGTGAAGCACAATGCCCTCCACCCCTTTTTCCACGTAATCCGCAAGCTGCTGACCGATTTTCTCCTCATTTGGCTCATCATCCAGAAACCAAAAGGGAATCGGCGTAAACTCCTTGGACGGATTTTTAATATTGTCTAAAAATTGTTCCAACATACACTGTTTGCTCCTTCATCTTTCTGTTTTCCATGGCAGCTTACTTACGCTAAGAAAATCATCAAGAAGTTTTTTATAATAATTACATACCATTATAGCACAAAATAAAGAGGATACGTGTTATTTGCCTGTTTTTGTGTTAAAATCATACCAATGTAACACTGGAGCAAAAAGTCCATTCGGGAGGTAAATATGCAGTATCTCAGTCATTACCAATCCCCCATTGGGGACATTCTCTTAGCGGCAGATGCCATTGGCCTGACCGGCTTATGGTTTGAGGGGCAAAAATACTTTGCCCTCCATCCGGATAAGGAGCGTGAAGAAAAGGAAGTTCCTTTATTTGAGGATGTAAAGCGCTGGCTTGACATTTACTTTTCGGGGAGCGAGCCCGATTTTACCATACCGCTCCATTTTGTGGGAACCGACTTTCAGACAGAGGTATGGAAAATCCTTTGCTCCATTCCCTACGGACAGGTTACAACCTACGGAGAAATCGCAAAACAGCTTGCCGCGAAAAAGGGGCTGAAGCATATGTCCGCTCAGGCAGTCGGCGGCGCCGTCGGACATAATAAGATTTCCATTATTGTTCCCTGCCACCGCGTTGTCGGAACAGACGGCAGCCTGACAGGGTATGCCGGAGGCCTTGATAAAAAAGTAAAGCTGCTGCATTTGGAAAAAGCAGATATGCAGTCTTTATTCATTCCTCAAAAAGGAACCGCATTATGAAACCATAATCGGCTTCATAATGCGGCTGTTACAAATGAATTATCCATTTTAAATGTTATTCAGCAGCAGTTTTATCTGTTCATATGCCATGGTATCTTCGGCCTTCGCAGTGTCAATCAGCTTTCCGATTTTCTCCCTGACGGAGCGGTTTCCAAAGTTTTCCAACATCTTCTCCATATCACTCCAATCCCTTATCAGGGACATCATCTCGTCCGCAATGCTGCTTACCTTCCGGAAATGCTTTGCTGTTTTTCGGCAGATGGCTTTCTCCGTTTCTCCATATTTTTCTGATAAGTCTTCAAAATATTGAGCTCCCCACTTTCGCCCGTCACAGATACATACCATAGCATCATTCTGAACCAGAAGCTTTGAAAACAGCTCATCAAATCCCGTGCCGTTTTCAAACCATCTCTCATCCAGCAGCAAATCCTTCCATGCACCATAGGCATTGATTCCCTTTGCATAGGTATCCTCATTCCTCGGCTCCATAATATCAGACGCCATCTTCACAATCTCCTTATCACTGCAAGGCGTATCCGATACTGCGCCAATGCACATCGCTGCCTGTGTATCGGTATTTTCCCACCACTTGTCAGACCGGAAATATCCGTTGTCCATCAGGCTTATCTGTGATGAGAATTCCGCATCATTCTGGAAAAAATTCCATCCGACAACAGCATCTCCCGACGCCTCGTAGCCTGCAACAATACAGGGCTCCGGAGGTCCGATAATTCCAAGTGCAATAACAGGAAAACCTTTTGATATTTTTGATTTTATAAATGCGGTAAACGCTTCTTTTGTTGTCGTCTCGTCCCTCCCCATAAAATCAAATTCCCTGCCCAATGCCCTTGCCC
>CAMWYL010000281.1 GCA_947178465.1 uncultured Lachnospiraceae bacterium
TAAATATACATATGCGGAATGGCTTAAAATGATTACGGATAATCTGCATAAAGAAACCGTAGATTCCAGGTATGGTACATCACAAACCTTTTTTGCCATTGATGCGGAGCAAAAGATTGTCGGAGTTATTACTTTCAGGCATGAACTTACGGATTTTTATAAAGATTCAGGACATATCGGATATAGCGTTCGGCCCTCAGAAAGAGGCAGGGGATATGCAACGGAAATGTTAAAGCAATTGCTTTCCATTGCCAAGGAACAGGGCTTCAGAAATATATTACTGATATGTAAGAGTGACAACATCGCTTCTCAAAAGGTCATTTCAAAGAACGGTGGTGAAGTTACGCGGACTTTTTCTAAGGACGGTGTAAACTACAAAGAATATTGTGTCAGGTTTTAAAGTTGGAGCGGTAACTGAGGCAGCCGGCAGCGTGCAACATTTTGCATCGGCTGCCGGCTGTAAAATCATCAACCCTTTTTACTCCTCATCCGAATCGTCAAAAAATTCCTCCGTATTGGAATTCGTATCCGTTTCTTCCTTCACAAGCTCTTCCTTCACGAGCTCTTCTGTCTCAGGCTTGCTCTCGTCAGACGCTGCAGGCATCTCCATATCGGTATAGGTGGTAGCGGTGTTGGACGCGGTAACCTCTCCGATAAATTCCTGTGCTTTGTCAAGCCTCTCCTTTGCACGGTCAATCGTCTCTATTACCTTTTCCCCGATAATCTCCTTTGCATTGTCAAGGTCAATTGACACATGAGGGCGGCTCTTTTGAGCGGCTGTGCCCGTTGAATCCGGGGTAAAGTCCTCGTCGTCCAAATCATCATCGAAATTATCAAAATCATCAAAGTCGTCAGCATCGTCTAAGGGGTCATTTTTCCTGTTCTGAAGATAATGATAGGTTCCTGCTGCCACAGCGCCTGCAAGAGCGCTGAATAATACAAATTTGCCGAATTTCTTTGCCATAAAATGGTCTCCTTTCAGATTGCAGATTTATCTCTATTTTAATACTATTTTATGGAAATGAAAAGGGAGTATGTAAAATTTTATTTTGTTTTAAAATTTAGTTTAAAATTTGGGTTGAATACTTTTTCGGAGTATGTTAATATTAATAAATATCGACTATTAAAGTCAACTCACAAGTAGAAAATAAACCGCCTGACCGGATGGTCCGGTGGGCGAAGGATAAGATACGATACCATATTGGTTACGGAAATGATGGAGGTACACATGAACGAGAAATTCTTTGACTTGCCAAGAGAGAAGCAGGATCGCATGATTAACGGTGCACTGGAGGTATTCTCTCAGAACGGCTTTAAGCATGCCAGTACGGATGATATGGTAAAAGCCGTTGGCGTAAGCAAGGGGCTTTGGTTCCATTATTTTGGCTCCAAGGCAGGCCTGTATGTTTTTGTGTACGAATATAGTGTGAAATACATATTACTGGAGCTTTCTACGGTCATTGATGAGGAGGAGCGGGACTTTTTTGAGATGATAAAGCAGATAGAGCTTGCACGTACAAAGGTTTGCAAAAGCTATCCGTTTATGATGGCATTTTTAGAAAAGGCGTCAGCTGAGACGGATGAGGAGATTGCAGCGCAGACTATGGAGGCAAAGATGACGCTTCAAGAGCGCATGTCAGGCCTGATTAAGAATACGGAGGTCAAGGGGATTGAGGATAAGGCACGTCGGGAACGGGTACGGAAGCTGACCGGCTATACGATTGAGGGCCTGATAAAGGAGCGGACACTTTCAGGGATGGAGCCGGACGGAATATACAAGGAACTGAAGGCATATCTTGATTTTATAAAGGAAACTTTCTGCTGACAAGAGCATATGCAAGGCATATAAGGTAAGGCATGCCAAGGCATAAAAGCATGCTTATATGCCTTGACAGCAGAAAGTATGAGATTGATTATTTTTTTTGCTGATAGACAGGGGCGGCGGGATAGCCGCCCTTTAATTTTTGCATTCCGCGCTGTATGGCGTCTTTTGAGTTTTTCCAGTCAGCGTCTTGATTACGGTAGTCAAATTTCTCGACCATCCAGCTCACGTCCTCGGAGACGCGCTGCATGTTCCGCTCCATTAGCGGGAATACTGTCGCAAAAAATTCGTTGCTTTGCTTGTCCGAGAGCTTTTCTACCGCAGCCTGGCATAAGTCTCCGAAATGAACCAGACAAAAGCCCTTGCTTTCCTCGACCTTTTTACGGAAATCGGCGTCTCTTTTATACATATGAAAGAACGTGTCAAGATATCGGGCGTAGGTATCCTCATACTGCCGGCATATGTAGCACGATTGCTGTTTTTCATAGACCCAAGCGGTCATTGTATTGTTGACCTCTTTTGTTTTCCTGAGGCGGTCGGTAAAAGAGAGCTTTGCGGGCTTGAATTTTTTGACTTCATTGGATAGCTCCCCGTTTATCTTTTGATAATGTGTCTTCAAAATCCAGGCATTGCCAAGCGTATTCCCATATTGGAACATCTTTAGGAAGTGATAGCGGCAAAAGCCCGCCTTGTCGGTGCGCTCGCGGATATCGCTTTCCATGTAGGAGGAACCGGAGCCGAGCGTAAAGTCCAAAAGATCCTGCTCAAGCTTTTGCTCAATAAAGCAGAACGGGCATTCATCGTCTGCGGCCATTGCATCATTGAGTGGAATGGTGTATAGCTGTTCTTTCATAAAAACCCTCCGTTTCTGAATGAAATTAAAATATATGGCTTGTCATTGACTAAAGTGTAACACATTTCCTTTATATACGGAAATAATATTTCTCAGAAAAAAATGTAACCGCTTGCCATGACTGAACGGATGCAAAAAATGTAATAAATTTTCAGAAAACTATGTAAAAAGCAATGGAAATATGTTACACTAATGATAAGAAAATAAATTCATAAAGCGGAATGGAGGGAGAACTATGGGAAAATTTATGGTAGCCGGTTTTGTACAGTATGAAACAATCGTGAAGGTAAGTGAGCTGCCGGTTCCGTATAAGCAGTTTGAAAGCATACCGGACATGATTGATACAGAGATGGGCGGTACAGGCTTCAATGAAGCGATGGCGCTTACGTGGCTTGGGAATAATGTGGACTTTATGAGCATGGTGTCAAAGGACATGTCGAGAGAGGAGATTAAGACATTCCTCAAGTTCAAGAATGTCAATCTGAGCACGGACTATGTGATTCCGAAGCTTGACGGTATGCCGTCCTCCGTTATTTTGTATTGTAAGGGAAAGAAGCAGACCTTTGAGGATGTGAAGGACATCCGGACAGTGGAATATGATTATGAGCTGCTTGAGAAGCAGATACAGGATAAGGATATGGTGCTGATATCCAGCTGTAATTTCTGCCGTCCGATTATCAAGCTCGCGAAGCAGTACAATAAGCCGCTGGCAGTCCATGTGCGGAGTATGCGTGCGGAGAAGATAGCCCACAAAGCGGACTTTTTGGCAGCGGCGGATATTCTCTATATCAGCGATGATGAGGTGGAGGGCACGCCGTATGAGTGCATTGATGAGTGCAAACAGAAGTATGATCCCGAGATTATCATTATGGGTATCGGAGAGAAGGGTGTACTTCTCTACACTAAGGCAGATAACAGCGTGATTGAGTATAAGCCGGTAAAGACGAATGAGATTGTCAATACGGTAGGCGCGGGGAATGCGTTGTTCTCGGCTTTCCTGCATTACTATGTAAAGACCGGCGATGCGAAGGAGGCTATCCGGAACGGCCTGTTGTTTTCTTCCTATAAGATCGGCTTTGTCGGGACCTCCAACGGGTTTATGACAGAGGAGCAGATAGACCAGTGGAAGCGATTGATTTGGAATTAAGTAAAATTTAATTGAGTGCGCAATGTAATGGTATCATTGCATTGCGTACTCAATTTTTTTATTCGATAGGAAATTGCGATGTCGTATATTATTATATCGTCGCTGCCGAGCGACGATTTTTTTATTCTGCTAAATAGATATACCTCAAAAATGCAATTGCGTTATCCATGCTGTCGGAATTGACGACAAAGCTCAAAACCGGTTCCTGATTTACATAATAATAGTATTCGTTCAGCTTCGGGGAGTCGGTGACATACACGCCGACGGGAAGCTCGACAGTGCTTTCACCGATTTTGGCATAATAGAGCTTGTCTTTGAAGGCCTCCAGCAGGTCCGGGGGGAGCACTTCCGTAATATCATGGAGGCATTCCGCTCTGGCGAAATAGTCAATCGTGACATCATCACCTATGATGACATCCAACTCTCCTGTAGAGATCACAGCCATCGCTTTCTCCAATCCCATGTAGATATCAAAGTTGGGATTTTCGTCTTCGTAATAGCTCATCGTGGCGTCAATATAAGCCTCGTGTTTCTTTGTGTCAATGCCGGCGTATTCGGCAAAGCCGGTAATTAATTCGGTATTCGAGGAATCGCCGGTATCGTTGTAAAAGAATGCCGCAAACGCGGTATCCGAGGGGCTTGTCAGCATCGTGTATGCGATATGAATGATAAAGATGGCAGCTATGATGGCGATTATGGTTGCCTTCAGATAATATTCCTTGAAATATGCGAGTTTTTCCTTGAGGGGGGCGCCCTTCAGCTTGGCGTTCTGCTCGCGGATTTCGTCATGCAGGGAATTGTTTTGGTCACGATTTTTATTATAAACCTCCATTAAAAACCTCCTGTAGAAAAATATTAAAATAATCATAGACTCATCAAGCTGTCTCTTATCCCCATA
>CAMWYL010000282.1 GCA_947178465.1 uncultured Lachnospiraceae bacterium
ATGCATATTTAATAAGCACTTCTGAATATGAATAAAGAATAGCATTTATAAATTTATATGTCAATATAACATGGAAAAGTATCCGGTACGGCAGTCTATCTCTTGTTTTCAGTTTCTTACGTCTTTATCGTACATGAGCATTGCTGCAATTACTCCAAGATATAATATCTTATTCCTTTCTCGCACAAAATCTTTTCCATAGACTGTTTTCCCTTTTCCGGCACATCAATCCGCCTATCCAAGTATTGTATATTCAAGCACACAATCCGAATTGACACATAACGCTTTCTCAAATAATACCAACGCATATTCCTTCTATTCACGCATTTCATGATTTTGTTGACAGTTCTATCAATTCTTCCTTTGTATACTCAGAATACCTGCCGTCAGAATACATCGTACATGTAGTATCCTCCATATTTTTCATAAGCTGCTGCAAATCAATCTCCTTAGAAAATTCAATCATATTTCCATTCGCATCCTCCGATTTGTATGCACAAAAAATAAACTCCCCTCGCTCCCAATTAATATCAAAAACATTTGTAACATCTAACGGATCAACATCAAGAAACAATTCCTGATTATCAATAAATTTTTCATATATAAACTCAAAAAGCGCCTGCTTACTAATCTTGATTACCCTGACCAGAGCTTCATCCATTTTCTTTGTTTGTCCATTCATAAAATCATCCCTCCATTTCCTATTTTAAATTATAAACGAATACATGTTATATACACAATTCCAAAAAGAAAGAAAATGAAAAGATAAAAACACAATCCCTTCTCCGAATTGTGTTTCTATTTCTTTATGTACTAAATCCTTCTCTGTATGAGAATTGTAATATTCTGTTCTGTGACCACCTTAATCCGTTGTATTTTTATACCCCTCCAGAGTATTTATTTTAAATATTGTGTGACAAATGCATCTACGTCCGGATATCGCGCCACTTGCAAGTTAACTTTCTGATATTCTTTTAAATACTCCTGTATTAAATCATCAAACGCTTGCGCCGTTTTTCTCAAATTTTGTGGATCATAACCATCTAATGCATGATAACTGTCAATTTCCATTTTATCACCCAATTCAGAAAACATATCATGCAAACTAATCATACTCATAAATGCAAGATGTCTGTTATTTTTATCAGATGCATAATACATTTTATTTCGCCAATTTGAAAACATTTCTTCATACGTACCTCTGACGGAATCTACAGATACAGGCTTTTTCTGCACCGAAACAGTTGTTTCCACTTTTTTGAATACATGCATTGCTTCCTGCATTAGCACCGTTAAACATTTTTTAATCTGATCTGCAGAATTTCCTGACAACACCGTTTCTATCATTTCACAGAGCTTGTATGGCTTTTTCTCCATTAACTCCAATTCTTCATAAATACGCTTTACTCCATAGCGAAAATACTTTTTATTCAGCATTGCAATTGCGTTTTCAACATAATATAAAGTACATCCTGCCTGTACCCAAATATCGGCCATATCTTCCGCAAACATTGCCGCCACGTAAAAATGCTCTGCTTCTTTCATCAAATTTTCCGCTTTGATATAATCCTCTCTTGAAAAAGGAGCCAATAAAATATCATTTGCTTTTTTTCGTAATGATTCTAATTTCTCCAAGTATTTCTTGTCTGCATAATATACAATTTTAGAATCCATAAGCTTTGAAATGTTCGGACTATTATAGAGAGCATCCTTCTGCAAGCTTTCCCATGTCGTACAATAAATATCATGGCCGACTTCCAAATCATCCTGTATAAAGGTACAACCTAATTGCCAGCCTTTTTCATCATTAATCAAAACAAGCAAATCCAAATCCGATTTTTTATAAAAATCCCCTGTCTCATAAGAACCATATATTCCAATCATGGCAAGTGATTCCGGACATATCCTGTTTGCTTTTTCTATAACCGCATCTATTATCTTTTGATTTCTTATTTCCAAATCCTTCATTTTTATCCATACTCCTTTCTCAATCTGCGAATTTGTGCCATCAAACATAAACTCGCGGTTGAAAGAATGCAATTCTTTCAACCTTTTATTGCATCACTTTCCAATCATAATTTTCCTTTTTAGTATATCATTGGAACAAAGAAAAAATATGCCATAAACTGTTATATTTGTTTATGACATACCTTTTTCAATAATCGTACTAACCCCATGATTCGCTCCGCGGAATCTCAAATCACTATTCCCTTTGGACTAAAATCCCTTTCATATACTCAGATTCGTTATGTATCTGATAGATCAGCGCCTTCTCCTCCTCCGTGCATCCGATTAATATTTTAATTTCCGAATCCCGTTTCATCAGGTCAACAGTACAGATAATCGCATCAACCCTCTTTCCATCCGTACCAACCCAAACATCTATTCCCGCACCATCCATCGACGCCGTATCCTTCAGATATCCATAATCAACCGGATAAATCAAATCCGCATATCGCGGATGCGCTGTCCCCTTTGGTCTGTCAATAACTACCTCCGAATCACGAATCAACTTATCCATAGCTTCCCAAAACGCACCATTAAACACATCCATAAACTTCTCCTTTCCACAACCATGCTCAAAATATTTAGGAAAACGCTGATTAAAGCGTTTCCTGCACCGGATTTGCGCCGCAAAGCAACATACTTCCTCTGCAAATCCGTGTGCATCCTGCGGAGGCTTTAAGGTAGTGCTGATTTAATCAGTGCTTCCTTAAATAAATTCATCCGCCCCAGCCGGCAGCAAGCAATATTTTAAGCAATCTGCCGAACTTGAAAATCTCAACCCTTTTCATTCTATCACAACAACCTCACTCAAGCGAATCCAACCGAAAATCCACTCTCCACTCTCCCTCCACACAATGATCAGTAATATAAAAAATCCCATACATCCGAAGCGAATCCAGCTCCTCCTCATCTACCCAAAACCAATGCTCTGTAAAGGAAAGCCTCTCCCCGTCAACCGTCTCCCGCCAATCCACCGAATAATCCTCATGCTGCTCCGTTCCTTTTTCATCCACCAGAAAAATCTGCGCATGACGGTCAGCCTTTTCCAGATTTCCCCTGCATACCTGAACCCGCAAAAGCCCGTCCGTATAGGCCGTTCCAAGAACCGTAATCGAATTTTTCATGTTCGCATCCAACTCCTGCAAATCAAGCACCTCACAAATAAAACACATGGAATCAGGATCTCTTCCGACAAAATACTGCGAAAAATCCCCTGGACTCGCCAAACCGCCCCGCCCATTTAAGGATACCTGTTTCACCTGTGGATTTCGAATGATATTATCAAGCGATATATCTCTTTCCTCCTCAATGCATTCCGTAAGAAGCTGATATACCTGAAAGGTTAATTGACTCCGGTCAAAGCTATCCCACGTTGTCACATCTACTTTAAAATACGCCTTATCCTCCTCCGGACGATATTCCAGAAAGCTGCACCCGCCAATATTGCTTGACGCCCCATAGCTTGAAAGATTGTAGCCGCCATACAGATCCACTTTTCCGTTTATATAATCGTATCCCTCCTCGTCCGAAAAAGATACCAGAATTTCCGCCGTTTTTTCCTTTACATCAATTGCCTCCACCTGCATAACAATTCCCTGACTGATGCTGCTGATAACATCCGGTATCATAAATTTTGATAAGGCAGGTACATACCTCTCGATTACCTGACGCACCGCGGGTATTGTCCTTGCCATAGTCGGCAAAGCTGTTACGGTAAACAAAACCAATATTGCAAATATGGTCAGAGCGGGACGCAACACCCTGATTACCTGCGCACCTCTCGTCCTCTGCGTATAACGCTCCCTTATTTTATCCACACAATCCTCACTTGGCACAATATTATCATACACGTTTCTGTATTCATCCCTAAACATCAATATCCGCCTCCTTCAAAATTTCCGCAAGCTGTCTCCTTGCCCGTACAAGCTGTGTCCGCACCGTTGATTCCTTGCGCTTTAATATTCCGGCAATCTCTCCTATGGAAAGCTCCTCATAATAAAACAAATGAATCACTAATCTGTACTTTTGAGGAAGCTGCCTGACCAACATAATAATTTCACTCTCTGGTTCCCGATCCGTCGCCTTCTCTTCATAATCAAAATCCTCCAAACGAAGCATTTTCCGATGCCACGCCGTCTTCCAAAAATTCTTGCACAGATTCGCCGTCACCCGCAAAAACCACGCCTTTTCATGCTTCGCATTTGCAAAGGCAGGCCGCTTACAAAGATACCTGACAAAAACCTCCTGATGAATATCCTCTGCATCATACCTGTTTTTCACCAGAGAATATGCCAATCTGTACACCATATAAGAATATTTGTCAATCATCTCCAAATCATCTGTGTCCAACGTCTTCTGACTCATTCCGTTCACCACCCTTCACTGAGCATACAATTCAAACATCCAAAAAGCTACACATTTTTCAGATTTCTTTCAAAACCTTCTCTGCCAAAGACTTTCTATCCATCTAAAGTCAAAAACCCCGCCGCAAACAACGGAGCATCAAACTTCAAACGACCAAAGGACAAGTTATTTGACCCTCACGGCAATTGCCAAATGTCTGCAAGCAATCACTTAAATTGTTACTCACGGAAATAAATAAAATGAAAGGAATATAACAGAAAATAAACAGAAGAGATAAACTTAGTATAAAATATTAGAAAACGCGCACAGAAAAAATATATTATAATCAGACTTGGAAA
>CAMWYL010000283.1 GCA_947178465.1 uncultured Lachnospiraceae bacterium
GCTCCGGCAGTGCATGAGACGGTTTTCGTATGAAATGCTATTATAAAAGCATCTGCTTAGTCGTTGCCGCCTGCGCAAAGCTGCTCAAAATCATACACCGCACGCAGCAGCTCGCCCACGCTCCACGCTTGTGCAAAACATCCCCTTGATACAGTTGGCGTACCGCCGTCATAAATCTCCGCAAGCTGCCCCATGCACCCCTCCTTCAGCCATGATGCAAGCGCAGCAAAGCCTGACTCCAATTCCCTGATGATTTGAGTGCGTTTCCCCGCATCCTGACAGCGCTGTGCCTGTCGGATGCGCGCCCGATAATACGCCCCCAGTGGGAATGCCCACACGGTTCCCTGATGATACGCGCTGTCCCGCTCTATCATTTCCCCAATGTAAACCGCATGGAAATCCGCATCCTTGGGGGATAAGGTACGCAGTCCCGCCGTGGTATACAGCTCTTCCTGAATCTTTTGGAGCACCTGTGCCTCCTTCTCCTCCGAAAGCATGGTAAACGGCATTGTCAGCGCCCAAATCTGATTGCAGCGGATTTGGTTCTCATCCCTGCCTCCGGACAGCACATCCTTCAGGCATCCTGCCTCTTCGTTCCAAAACTTTGTGACAAAGCTTTCTTTTACCTTCTCCGCAAGAAGGGCATACTCCTTGGAGGCTTCCGCCTCTCCTCTTTTTTCTGACAACATTGTCATAATCCGAAGTGCACTGTACCAATACGCATTGATTTCAACAGGCTTTCCATGACGCGGTGTCGGCAGGAAATCCCCCACGCGCACATCCATCCAAGTCACCTGCTCCAAACCGGCTCCTGCCCGTATTAAGCCATCCTCATCCATTCTGATATGATAATCCGTTCCGTTTTGATATGCCGTGACAATCTGCGTCATCGCCGGCCACATCTCCTCCAGAACCGCCTCGTCCCCCGCAAACTGTATGTATTCATACACTGCATTTACAAAAAGCAGCGGGGCGTCCGCCGAGTTATACATCGGAGTTTCGTCCCCCTCGGGAAACAGATTGGGCAAAAGTCCGTTCTTCACATACTGCGCAAAGGTCCTGAGAATGCTCCTGCACTCCGCATACCGTCCCGTTACCAGCGTGACTCCCGGAAGGGATATCATGGTATCCCTTCCCCAATCCTCAAAGAACGGATAGCCGGCGATAATGCTCTTCCCCATGGTTGACTCCCGCTCCACAACATACGCATCCGCGCTCAGAACGAGCTGTCTGCCAAGCGCACTCGTAAGCCCTGCCTGCTCAAGCAGCCCTGTATGATACGCCTGCTGCCGCTCAAACAGCTCTTGATACAGCCCGTCATGATACTGATATGGACGGGTGCTGAATACGACACAACTGTCACATCCCGTCTCTATCCCGTCAAAATACAAGGAATGGTTGATATAGGCATTTCCATACGCATCCCGTCCGTCCCGCTCATCCTGCGAGAAATACATCGTTCCGAACAGCCGCCCCTCCTCGGGACGCACTTTCGCGTTCGTGGCGACAAAAACCTGATAATCCCTGCTTTCTATGTAACAGCCCGACTCCACCTCTGAAAGTGTAAACTGCTGTTCCTCCGAAAAAAGCTCCTTTTTAGGCGAAAAGCGAAGCAGCGGCGTCACCGTCAACCGAACCTCTTTTCCCGCGCTGTTCTCAACCCGATAGCGTAACGCAACGGTGTTTTCCCCCTGCACCATAAGCATGGTTTTGCGAAGCACGACACCTTCCACCTCAAACGTCCATGTCGGAACCTCCTCATGGAAGAATTCCGTCAGATACTGATACCCCTGCAAATCATTGCCATCCTTCATCCGCTGGGAAGTCAGCACATACTCCTGTCCGTCGATATACAATCGCTCCATCACATTTGTAATCAGGTGCCATCTGACATTCGGCGCTTTTTTTGCCGCCATGAGAAGCGCGTGGTCTCCGCGTGCCGCCGAGCCAAGGACGGACAGACTGCTGTATCCCCCCAGCCCGTTTGTCAGCAGAAAGCAGTCCTTCTCTCCCTCCTCAATTGTTGTCCAAGCTTCTCTTTCCATCGTAAATCTCATTTTTTTCCTCATTTCCGCGCTGCCCTTTGCGCACTCTTACCTTAATTCCCGCGAGCAATGAGCCAAGTGACTGCAAGCAGTCACTTGGCGACTGCTTGACATTTGACTCCTGTAATATTAATGTTATAAAAGCTCCATATTAACCGATTTATCAGTGAAACCGTAATCCGCATACATCTTATAGGCTGCCTCATTTTTGGCATTTACCTCCAATTCAATTCTGTCATAGCCTCTTTGCTCTTTTAATTCTTTCAGGAAATCAAAGAATGCATGCCCTATTCCTTTCCCCCGATAGTTCTCGTCCACTGCCATGGAATCAACGAAAATAACATTTCTTGTCACCTGATTCGGACTTTCTATATGGCGGTATATAATAAATAAAATACCTGCCACAATTCCTCCATATTCCGCGACAAAAAAGGTTTTATCTTCGACTGCCTGTTCATACATTTCCGGAGGCAGTACAGCTTCACTATGTTTGTAAATGTCCGGACGCCATTCAATATGCATTTGCTGAACCTGCTTCATAATTGCCTCTACTGTTCCATATTCGTCCGTTCTTGCATTTCTGATATGAATTTCCATTATCCTGCTGTTTCCTCCCAACGTATTGTTTTGATTATTTTCGTGACAAATTTATTACTCTGAATTTTATCACAGATACCTGAGTGATACAAGGCTTCCTTCCATGGGTGTATCATTTTAGGGAAACGCTGATTAAAGTGTTTCCCGCACCGGATTTGCGCCGCAAGGCAGCATTTATATTTTTACTCAGACTGTCGAAAGGCATCATTTGTTTTCAGGGAAGCAGTTTAGCAATTTTTTCGCATTCGTTTATATTTTATTTCCTTCTTGGAAACAATTTGGACACAATGTTATTATATACTGATATTATCAAATGGAGCCGCTGGTGCCGTAGCTTGATTGTGTGCTGACCGGCTTCGCCAAAACATTATGGGATTCCCGTTTATATAGCAGCCGATACATTCAGGTATCGGCTCTTTTTATGCGCGGGGAATGCACTCTCCCTATCCTCTTGCAACGGTTCTGCACCAAATCCCGCATCCGTCATATTATGATAATAAACACAGAAATATTACAAGGAGTGCCACATTATGCAGGAATGGAAACAACAAATGCCGACGCTCGAACAAATGCCTATCGCCATGGCATATGTTCCCTGGCAGACAAACGCTGTCATGTATGAGAACTTGGAAGAAGGCTTCCGGACGGGGACAATCTTTCCCGAGTTGAATAAACCGTTTACGGGAAGGAGGCCGGGGTATGGACTTTAAGCCGTGCAATTGCAGAGAACGCAAAAGACTGCTGAATGAAATCAGCAGCGTGGATTTCGCCTTGAAGGAACTTAATCTGTATCTTGATACACACCCCTATGACCAACAGGCCATCAACTCCTTTAAGAAATACAATAATATGAAGAAGCGGCTTACTAAGGAATATACTGCTGCTTACGGACCTTTGGTGCTGAGTATTCTTGACGACAACATGCAGGAGTGGAAATGGGCTTTGCAGGATTGGCCTTGGGAAAGGGGGTATAATTAATGTGGAATTATGAAAAAAGATTGCAGTTTCCTGTCAATATCACACAGACAAATCCGGAAATCGCCCAGGTAATCATCACGCAGTACGGCGGACCTGACGGAGAATTATCCGCCTCCATGCGGTATCTCGCCCAGCGGTACACGATGCCCTTCAACACGGTAACGGGCGTCCTGACGGATATCGGTACGGAAGAGCTTGCACATTTTGAAATGATTTGCACAATCGTATATCAGCTCACCAGAGACCTGACGCCCGCACAGTTAAAGGAGTCAGGATTCGACAAATACTATGTTGACCATACGCTTGCCCTGTGGCCGCAGGCGGCAGGCGGCATTCCGTTCAATGCCTGTGAATTCCAGTCCAAGGGCGATGCCGTTACGGATTTGTTTGAGAATATGGCGGCAGAACAAAAAGCCCGCACCACCTACGACAACATCCTCCGCCTTGTCAAGGATGCTGAGATTGCCGAACCCATCCGCTTCCTGCGTCAGCGGGAAATCGTGCACTTTCAGCGTTTCGGTGAAGCCCTTCGCATTGTTCAGGAAAATCTGGACAGCAAAAACTTCTACGCGTTCAATCCCGAATTTGATTGATATTCACCTCTCACAGCCACACCCCGCCGCTTTTTGGCGGGGTATGTGGTATTCCCAAATTTGAAAACAATCAAAGTATTTGACAGTGCTAATCTATTATACTATAACTTTGAATGTCCATCATATTCAGAGCAGAAGAAAAAGCAGGGGATTGAGGAGTAACAAAGGATGAGCGGTTATATCAAAGATTACATTATAATTTGGGTAAAGGCATTGGTTTTATATGCGATTGGCGGATACTTATTCGGGACAATGGGCGGAACGGGCTTTGACAAAGCCGCAGGCTTTTTTCCGGCCGCAATCGTATTCGGGTTTACATTTTTTGAAAAAGTCGTTCGGTTCAATACATATCATTGTTGAAATAGTGCGTAAATCCAAGAATTAAAAATCGTCGCTCAGCAACGACGATTTAATAATTTACATTATCGCAATTTCCTCATAGGATTAAGGTGTCAAAAGGTGCTTGAAGATTTTCTATCCGGCAAATTGCACAAAA
>CAMWYL010000284.1 GCA_947178465.1 uncultured Lachnospiraceae bacterium
ATCTGAATGCGCCCGCCGTTTATGTGGGCACACCGGAATTTTATCATGAGATGCGGGCGTTTGGATATTGGTCGCTTCCTGCCGAAAATACACCGATGGAGCGCTGGCTTGAGAAACAACTGGAGACAGCGTTTGACTTTTATAAGAATGAGGTGGAGCAGCGCGGTTGGTACGGTCTGTTCAATTACGGCGATTTTATGCATACGTATGACAAGGTGCGGCATCAGTGGCGTTATGATATCGGCGGGTTTGCATGGGACAATACGGAGCTGGTTCCGACCTTATGGCTGTGGCTGTATTTTATGCGCAGCGGCAGGGCGGATGTCTTTACGCTGGCGGAGAAGCTCTCCCGCCATGCGTCGGAGGTGGATGTCTATCATTTCGGTCGATATAAGGGACTTGGCTCACGCCATAATGTGCGTCATTGGGGCTGTCCCTGCAAGGAAGCGCGGATTGCCATGGCAGGGCATCACAGATACCTGTACTATCTGACGGGAGACCGGCGTTTGGAGGATATTTTTGAGGAGCTCAAGGACAATGAGGAGAGCTTTCTGAACAGAGATCCGCTGGGAGATTTCTATGAGAAGTCTGAGATGGTATATCCGAGCCATGCGCGCAGCGGGCCGGATTGGTCATCCCTGTGTTCCAATTGGATGACGCAGTGGGAGCGGACAATGGACGAGCGGTACAGGGAGAAAATCGTTATCGGTTTGGAGGATATCAAAAACGCGCCCCTGCGGCTCTCTTCCGGACCGGATTTTGAGTTTGACCCGAATTCCCTGCATCTGCGCTATATCGGAGAGCGCACGACAGGCGGGTGCCATCTGCAGGTCTGCATGGGAGCGCCTCAGATTTGGCTGGAGCTTGCGGATTTGCTGGGGGATGAGTCGTTTCACGATATGCTTGCGCAGTACGGACGTTTTTATTATCTTCCCCATGAGGAGCAGCTTGCGGAATCGGGAGGCATTATCGGGGGCCGGGAATTTTCCCTGCCCTTCTTTGCGGCAGCTTTGGGAGCCTATGGCGCATGCCGTCTCGGACAGCCATGGCTTGCAGAGAAAACATGGGAAATTCTGTTGCAGGCATTGATTTTTGAGAACAACAGTGACGGCTTTGCAGCCAACGCGCTTGAAAACTGCGGAAACAGGCAGCTTTTGTCAGAGATTCCGTGGATTTCCACAAACTTTACCGCGCAGTGGTGCCTGAATGTGATTATGGTGTTGGAATTTATTCGGGATGCCCTGCCTAAGACGTTGGAGGAGGCTGAGGAACTTGTGAGGAACGGGAAGCGGGAGCTTTTTCGGAAAGCGTAAACGCTTCGGAAGGGGGATTAGTGTGAGAAGTACTTCTAATCACTCGCAGCAAAGGTTGCTTCGTGAAGAAGTACTAAGTCTCACACAGGAGAATGCCGAAAAACAGGCATTCTCCGCATGGATTTGAGATTCCGCAGAGCGGAATCATGGAGGTTAGTGTGAAAAATACATCTAAGGCAGTAAAAAACACTGCCTAAGGTATATTAAATTTCACATCTATTTGAGCCGCCGAAGGCGGCATGGGGGATTAATATGAAGATAAAAGAAATAACTGACACGAGTGTCACAATTGAATGGGAGTGCGTGGAAGGCGCGGAGAGTTATCGGGTATATTGGGCGGATGCGGATACGCCGCAGATGGAGTATAAGCTTATGGCGGAGGGGACGGATTGCGTTTATACGCTGAATAAGGCGACGCACGTTCCGCATTACTTCCGATTGTCTTATTTAAAGGGTGCAGAGGAGCACCGATTGGACGGAGTGCTTAGGACACCGGTAAAAAAGGTGTTTCATCCGCAGCTTGAGAAATTGAACAGAGGCGTGATTGCCGTGCCGGTGAAAAACGGCGTCTTTCTGAGCTGGAGAATGTTTGTTGATGAGGTAACGGGCTACTGCGAGACGGGGCTTACCGGAACGGATTATGCCGTGTACAAAAACGGGCAACGGCTCGTGCTTGTCACGGACAGCACCAATTATCTTGACAGGAACGGGACGAAGGCGGACAGCTACCGGATTGTCCCTGTCGTGAGCGGGGAGGAGCAGCATGAGCAGGCTTCGCAGACGGTAATGCCATGGGAGCGGGAGTATCTCGATCTTCCCATCCAAAAGCCGGACGGCGGCGTAACGCCTGCGGGAGAGGCTTATGAATACAGCGCAAACGATATGAGTGTGGCGGATGTGGACGGGGATGGAGAGTATGAATATATTGTGAAGTGGGACCCGTCCAATTCCCATGATGTTTCCATAAGGGGCTATACCGGCAAGTGCTATCTGGACTGCTATAAGCTGGATGGGACCCTGCTGTGGCGGCTTGACATGGGCGTCAATATCCGGGCGGGTGCGCATTACACACAGTTTATCGCATATGATTTCAACGGCGACGGGAAAGCGGAGCTGGCGGTAAAGACGGCGCCCGGAACAAAAATGACGCAGTATTGTCCGGATGGGACGGTGAAGTCCGAGCAGTACATCACGATGCTGCCGGAGGACTTGGAGGCAGGTCGGGCGCATATGGATAATTATGTCTGCTCGGCGGAGGACTATCGGGAGCATATCATAGAGCTGTTTATGGGCTGGCATATGCATGAGGAGGTAAGAAACGGGCATTGGCCGCAGACGCTGGAGGAGTGCTTCGGTATCAGAAAGAAATATAACTATCCGTTGAGCAGAGAGGACGCCGCTGCGCTTGCGGATTATTTTATCGGGGAATTTGCGCCCGGGCAAAGCCCGAAGAACCGTTTGGACCAATTTGAGGGCTTTATCTATGAAGGCCCGGAATACCTGACCATGTTTGCGGGAGACGGGGCAGAGCTTGAGACGATACGGTTTAAGATGGGCAGAGTGGACGACGGGTTGATGTGGGGGGATTACGCATTCCCGCGAATCGAGCCATGCAACCGCGTGGACAGATTCCTGTCGGGCGTTGCCTACCTTGACGGAGAGCGTCCTTACCTTATCATATGCAGGGGGTATTACACAAGGACGACGATTGTCGCATATGACTTCTTTGAGAATACGTTTCGGGAGAAATTTGCGGTGGACAGCGGCTTTGTGCCGATGAAAAATCCGTTTAATGACCGCAGCGCGCATGACATCATGGGGATGGATCCCGTATATGGGAAAATAGCGGGACAGGGAAACCACAGTCTTGCGACTGCCGATGTGGACGGGGATGGTTTTATGGAGATTATCTATGGCGGCTGCGTCATCGACCATGACGGGAGCGTGCTCTACAGCAGCTACGGATATCGTCCGGATGGCGTATACGCCAAGTTCGGGCATGGGGATGCGATGCATGTGGCCAAAATCGACCCTGACAGGCCGGGGCTTCAGATTTTTAATGTATTTGAAGGCGGCGCTTCCGTTCCTTACGGTTTCGCACTGCGGGATGCGGAGACTGGAGAGGCGATTTTCGGGGAATATGCCACGCAGGATTTGGGACGCTGCATGATCGGGAAGATTGACAACAATACAAGAGGGCTGCAGGTGTGGGTAAAGGAAACCTTTGACTGCAAGGGCAATAAGCTGGATGTCCCCCTGCTTGGAACGAATCAGAGCATTCGTTACGCGGCAGACCTCACGACGCAGATAACGGACGGCGTGGATTATGTGCACAGCCTGCATATCGGTGTTGTCAATGACAACATCCATGGGGTAATGCTGGAGCCTGAGGATACGCTCACGAACAACGGAACCAAGGGAAATCCCTGTCTGATTGCAGATATTTTCGGGGATTTTAGGGAGGAGCTCCTGCTAAGGACTACCGACAGCAGCGCGATTCGCATCTATACCAATACTGATATCACCACACATAAGCTGTTTACCCTGATGCACGACACGCAGTACCGCTGTGGTGTGGCATGGCAGAACAATTGCTACAATCAGCCCGGCTATACCTGCTTCTATTATGCGGACGATATGGACTTTGAGGAAGTTTTTCTTAAGAGCGGCGGTAATAAAGACAGTTAAGGTTCATGCTTTTTTGGGTAGACAAAAATTCGGATTGCTGATATTATGGAGTTGTTGAAAATCTTCATATGTAGGTGACGCGAATGATGAGCATGATTTTTATAGGAATTGAAGTCGTAGGAATTTGTGTTATTTTTATTGCATTAGCGCTTCTGAATGAGGCGGAGGAATCCAGGGAGCAGCGGCTGATGCAGTATTTCCTGATAGGTGCGCTGGTACAGAACGTGGGATATATGCTGGAGCTGACGGCGCCGGCGATGGAGGCTGCCGTTGTGGCTGTCAAGGTACAGTATCTGGGTTCTCTGGTGATTCCCATCAGCTATTGTTACTTTATGTACAGCTATTGTTACGAGGAAACGCCTAAAAGATTCCTGAGGCTCTTGAAAATAGTTGATTTCTGCATTCTTGTTCTGGTCTTTACCTGCAATCACCATTCTCTTTATTATCGTGGGGTGGAATGGCTTCATACGGCGGACGGGCATGGCTATCTGAGTATCGAATACGGACCGGGCTATTGGGTCTTTATGATATGCGGTATGGCCATGCCTTACGCAATGTCGCTGTATGCGTTGATTCATGTCTGCATCAAAAAGCCGGAGTATGCGGTGGACCGCAGATATATGCGGATTCTCGGGCTTTCGATTTTGCCTGTGGTGGCAATCTGCTCTTATTCCATGAAGCTGACATATGTATATGACCCTACGCC